>NZ_JAUBOJ010000594.1:0-2891 GCF_036700185.1 Microcoleus sp. BM001215392
CTAGGGCGTCGGTTCAGTATTAAGAGTTGACAAGAAAAGAGATGTATGCAATTACCCGGTCAATGAGTTAGACTCTACGCCAGGTTTAATTGGCAGAACCTTATCCATTCGAGCAATGACATGAAGATTATGGACAACAGCGACTCGCCGTAAATCGAAGAGATTTTTCCGCAGCCCTATATAGCGAGCACGGTTCCCCTGCCAATGGCCAATATGAGCCGCCTGAGTGTTCAACTGTAGTACGTTTTCTCAATTCTTGGCGACCAATAGCAGTCGATTGACGTGCTCGCAACTCTTGCATTAAGGCTTCATCAGGATGAATTGATACACTACGTCCTCTTTTACTGTTTGTACAGTCTTTTCTCAGAGGACAAATGGCACATTCACTCACAGGAAAATGAACAATTTTTCCGGGTTCAAATGGGATACTTACCTGATTGGGACAGCTAATTAAATGCGTATCCCAGTCAAGAAAAAAAGAATTTTTATCAAACCGTCCAGAATTTTTGACCGGCCACGCCTTACAAAATATCTGTAATTTATCATCCCGTTGTGTCACCCAATGACTGGATAAATAAGCCCGATCGATATGTAACTGGGATAGGTGAATATTTTGAAATTTTAAGTCACGTTCCAGGTCAACTGTAGCAGTGGCTTCCGGAGTATTTGCGCGTGTCAACGCCACCGCGCAAACTACACCACTCTCTAAATCTTTGAGGATATGGCGTTTATATCCATCTATTTTTTTAGAGCGGCTTTTACGCCCATGTCGCATATCTGGGTCTTCAATAGAAATGCGACGATATGCGGCGACCCCTTTACTTAAACTCGGAACGCCTTGTGAGTCGAAAGTCACATTTTGGGATTCAATGACTCGGGCAACATCTAGAGTCTCTTGAACTACTTCAAATTCATCACAATCAGACTGGCTTTGCATCCATTCTTCCACAGAATCTAAGCTACTTAGGATAATTAAGAGTGCATTTTGACGCTCTACTGGATTATCCCAGTTTAAATCTAAAGCCGTTTTTAAGCTGGAACTATTCAGGATGGGTACACCTGCTTCCAGGGCAATTTCTGCTGGCTCCCGCCCCTGCACAGCAGCTATCATACTCACCGCTTTCCGCAAAGCATGACCCAAGAGATTATATGTATCTTCGACTTTACCAGCTCCCCATAACGGGGAAGAATCTAAAGCTGCTTTTAGTTGAGATGAGCCAAATCCACCTTTTTGTTTGGCAATTTCTACGGTGCGGTCAATTAAACGTTGGTCTAGTTCTTTTTTAATTAAGCGATTTCTGAATCTCACCAAAGTGGCTTTGCTAAAAGGGGGAGTTTCACACTTTAGACAATCGAGAACTAACTGCCAACGTTGATCCATGAGCATTTCTTCAATTACTTCATCGTCAGAAATGCCTAAGTAGGCTTGCAGAATAATTGCCAGAGCAATTTGTGCAGGAGGAACTGGGCCCTGACCTACTGTGCTGTCTTTAAAAATTGTAGCAAGTTCTTCTTGAAACTCATCATTAAATATGAATGAACGGTTCAGTCGAAGAAACGTAAATAACTTGGCTCGTTTAATGCGTTTGATAATCAACGCTTCAGCGTCTGAGAGTTCAATTGGAGGATGCCATAAGTGAGGGCGCATAAGGTTTCTTCCTTCTTTCTGATTGTGAGAATTTAACAGGCTTCTCAATTCACATATCATTTCCAGTTTGTTTTGTCAACTCCTGATACTGAACCGACGCCCTAGAAGTCGGGACTCTGGGTGTCTTCGTGATTCCTTCGTTGCATCATACAACAAATTTTGACTTAATATTTCTTTGGCTATCGCCTCTACCACCGGCACGCAAACCGAATTTCCAATTTGCTTGTAACTTTCCCCCGCACTCGGATAACTTTTAAAATCTTCAGGAAAACCCATCAGTCTGTAACATTCCTTCAGACTCAACTTTCTCACCATATCTCGATCGCGAAAATAGACAAAAAACCTGCCCGATGTTTCTTGCGAAGGAATAGTCGGATGGACGCCATCCACCGAATAAATCCGATTCGGCTGTCTGTGAACCCTCGATAAATGTTCTGTATTCGGCCTCACGCCAGTTTTCCAAGTACCTTTATTCCTGTAACCTACAAATAACAGTCCCGAATCTTGCTTTCTCGGAGACTCAATTAAAGTATACTCAGATTTATCCACAATTTCAAAATCTCCTGTCTCGTCTAGAAATTCCCTGAGTTTTGGCGGAAACTTGGTTTTGAGACGAGAAAAATTGAATTCTTTACCTTTAGTTGCAATAATGAATATTCTTTCGCGATGTTGGGGAATTCCAAAGTCTTTAGCATTTAGCATTTTGTAATTCACGCTGTATCCCAAATCTTCAAGACTGGCAATAATTACTTTTAAGGTATTTCCCTTGTCGTGATGGATTAAGTGCTTGACATTTTCCAGCACAACTACTTGAGGTTGTTTTACTTTGATAATTTTACAAATCTCGAAAAACAGCGTCCCTCTAGTATCTTCAAAACCCAGCTTTTTGCCACAGATGCTAAAAGGTTGGCAGGGAAACCCAGCGACTAAAACATCAAAGTCTGCCAACTCGGCAGGATTAATTTTACTGATGTCTGCAAAAGGAATTTCGCCGAAGTTTTCTGCGTACACTTCTCGGCATTTGCTGTTGATTTCGCAGGAAAAAACGCATTCAAAGCCCACTTTTTCAAAACCTTGTCTGAAACCTCCTATTCCTGAAAACAAGTCGATAAATTTCATTGATAATTTAATAGTCTATGTTACTCAATTTAATCATAACATAGGGTGCATCTCATTTTGGCAAGGGCGAAGCATTTCGGCAGACAATTTATTAGTGAGAACCAGAGATTTAATGCCGAAATGC
>NZ_JAUBOJ010000595.1:0-2877 GCF_036700185.1 Microcoleus sp. BM001215392
GGCAGGGGTTTAAACCCCTGCCTCAAAGCGTAAGTCGGTTGAAACCGACTGAAATCAAGAAGTTAGATCGCGTTGTTATAGAATATTTGCTGTTAATTTATTGGATGTGTTAATATTAGCAGTCCGTTTTAACGGACTTTAGCTACTCGCTGTGGGGTTTAAACCCCTGGCGGACTTTCGGGCTGGCGGGCTGGCGGCCTGTGTGGCAATCAAAAATCTTCATGTTTGTACGCTAAATTCTTCTGGATCGGTTCCCCAATTTACCCAGCGAATTGCCTCTTGTGCAGATGTCATATTTGGCGGCACTCGCAACGCATGAATGAACCCGGTGCTCGGACAGGTCATTTTTAACAAAAAAACTGGTAATGGCATCCCCGAGTCGTCGAAATCGTCCTCAAAATCCATTTTTAACAGGGTATATTCCTGCCAAGTGTCTAATTCAATGGCTGCTAGTTCTTGACAAATACGATCGCACCCGATGCCCAGAATTAAGGCTCGCCGAACAAGAGCGTTGTGCTCCTTCAACAGCCATTTAGACTGCCACTCGCGGGGATGCACGCGGCCGTACCATTCGGGTAAAATCGCGCCGTGATAGGCGTAAATCGCCAAACCGTCGGCAAATTGTACGGCGGGTGCTGCTTCGGCGTGTAAGCGGTGGTTGCTGTCTGCGGAAAGTACGATCGGCTTTTCGCACACTACACAAACTTTGTCATAGGGAAAAACCCAGCCGCAAGTCTTGACAAGCGATTCAAAAATTGTCCAGATATTGCCGTAGGAGTGCGCGCAATTCAACACGGAAATGCAAAAATCTAACAAACTGCCACCACCAGCCCACAATTCCGGTTGAATGCAATTATCTAGTTGTTTGTTGAGATGAGCGTATTGCAAATACCGGGCCCGCTGTCCGCTTAAATCGATCGGCAATTTGCTCGCTATTTCCCTCGCTAAATGCTCGCGCAGGGGGCTCCACAGTTGGCTTTGCAGTTGGGTGTAAAGTTCATTTTCGAGTTGATTTTGCAGTTGACGTTTTAGCTGGTTTTCTAGTTGTCCGCGCAGACAAGTCAGCAGTTGTTTTTCAAGTTCGCTGCGCACTTTGCTCTCTAATTGGCTGCGCAGGTGACTCCTGGGTTTGTCTGCGTGGCTGAGGATGACGTTAGCGGCTTGGTAGGGACGATCGCAAAAAATGATTTCCGGTGCTTGTTTGCCGTAGCGAAGCGGGGCGTAAGCCATCGCCCTGTAAGCTAATCTAATGGTTTCCGCAGCTTGAGAGCGATCGATCGGGCCTGTGGAAAGCGCGATCGATCTCCACTTGGATCGATAAACTGGAATCTGAGCCTCTTGTGCTGGCGTGAGTTTTTTAACCTTAGTCTGCGACATACCGCCAGCCTTGGGGTTCGTATTCGCGCTGAATCCGCACCATCCAATTACCTTCGGGAATTGCGATCGCTTTGTGTTCTTCGTGACTCAATAAAGCTGTCGGCGAAAGCACTCGCAAGTACAGAGTACCGTCTTTTTCGTAAAGTTCAGCTTGCCCCTCAACAATCTGGTGAGAATGTCCGGTAACTTCACCTTCGGCGAGTGTTAGATGAGGTTTTTTTTCTCCTTCGATTTGCGGTACCGGGGTGAGAATTACGTCGCCTTGGCGGATGGGTTGCATAGGTTTTTATTAATTTTGGTTGGTAGTTTTGGTCAGTCGAGCCTGATGCGCGGTCACTGCATAATACTAGCATACTACAAACAAAAGTCAATAACCAGCTTTGATAATTTTGGATCTGGCAGAACTGAAACAATCGTTTGCTGAGAGGTTTTATGTTAATTTTGATCGGAATTGCGATCGGCATTATTTTGTCGGCGGGAGCAAGTAGGTATATCAACTTATATGGCTATCCGAGTTTAGGTCGCTTTTTGATATGGATTGCGATCGCGATCGGCATACTTTTATCTTTATTGTACATTGGATTCCTCCTGATATTTAGTCAACTAGATCCGATGCGATTTCGTTTGACAAAGCACTGTAATAATTGTGTCTTTGCATTTGCAAATGCAGATTTTACTGGTGGCGACTTTCAAGGTGCCAACCTCAGTAATTCCAATATCGTCAATGCAAATTTCAGCAATGCCAATCTCAAAAAAGCAAATTTGAGTGGCACAAGAAGCTCTGGGGGAAGCCCTCCCAACTTTCAAGCTGCTAATCTGAGAGAATCAAATTTAACCGATGCTGGTTTACCAAATATCATTCTATCTAATGCTCAACTTCAGAATGCTAACCTGCAAAATGCACACTTACCATACGCAGACTTGAGCGGTACAAATTTGCAAAATGCTAACTTATTCGGCGCGCAACTCAGTAACGCAAAAACTGTGAATGCAGATTTCACTGGCGCCGACCTTAGAAATGCCAAAATGTGCTTTCTTTCCAGCAATCAAATCAAGTTAGATGGAGCAAAGTTAGAGGGTGCAAGAATCACAATTTTAGAGGGAAATCCTGACTTTACACCAGCCCAAAAACAGATACTCAAACAGCGGGGCGCAATTCTGGGGGGGGCTAGCGAACTTTGCTATTAAAGGATGATTTAGCATAACCGATCGCAATTAGTTTTTATTAGCAAATCATTGCTTGCACGTAGCAAAAAATTCGAGGTAGCCTACTGACATTAACAGTGATGGCAAATTAGAATTAGCAGCAACCAATTCTGAAATCTAATAATGTCTCAATCATCTTAGGAAATAACAAAGAAAATTTTACTGCTAATTATACTTTTGAAGCCGGAAGAAGACCAATTTATATTAAGTCCGGTCGATTACCATAACTAAGGTTCGTAGGGGTGCATCTGGTTTTGGAAGAGGGCGAAGCATGACCGCATATAAGTTATTAGT
>NZ_JAUBOJ010000596.1:0-2839 GCF_036700185.1 Microcoleus sp. BM001215392
ATAACCAATAACCAATAACCAATAACCAATAACCAATAACCAATAACCAATAACCCATAACCCATGACTAATGACTGATGACTGATGACTGATGACTGATGACTAATGACTAATGACTAATGACCAAAAAGTTAAGTTTAAAACAAAAATCACTTGAAATTCTAATTCGCCTCAAACGGCTGTATCCAGAAGCCCCTTGCACTCTCAACTACGAAACTCCCGTCCAGTTGATGGTGGCGACGATTCTGGCGGCTCAGTGTACGGATGAGCGCGTAAATCTGGTAACGCCGGCTTTGTTTGAGCGTTTCCCGGATGCGGAGGCTTTGGCAAATGCTGATTTGGATGAATTGGAGCGTCTGGTGCGATCGACTGGTTTTTACCGGAATAAGTCTAAAAATATTAAAGCTGCTTGTTGGGCGATCGTCAACAAATTCAACAATCAAGTGCCGCAGCAAATGGAACTGCTGCTAGAATTGCCCGGAGTTGCCCGCAAAACGGCTAATGTCGTCCTCGCCCACGCTTTTGATATTCATCAAGGCGTGACGGTAGACACTCACGTCAAACGTTTGAGTCAGCGGTTGGGATTGACTGAACACGCCGATCCGATCCGGATTGAGCGAGATTTGATGCTATTGTTGCCGCAGCCGGATTGGGAAAATTGGTCAATTCGGCTGGTGTATCACGGGCGGGCGGTTTGTAATGCAAGAAAGCCGATTTGCCATATTTGCGAACTTGCAGATTTGTGTCCTTCTGCTAATAGTTAGATTTTGCACTAATATCAGGAACAGGTAAGATGCTTGTTCCATAAAAAAGCTTAAATTTATGTGGAACAGGCATCTTGCCTGTTGCAAAAAATCTTGTTAAAAAAAAAGTAATTAAAATAAAAGCATCGCAAATTACCAAAATATAGTATAATAGCAGGTTGTGATTTATCTAAGGATATCAACAGATTATGGCTAAAAAGAGCATGGTCGAGCGCGAGAAAAAGCGCCAAAGACTCGTAGACAAGTACGCCGACAAGCGCGAAGACCTGAAAGACCAGTTCGACCAAGCTACAAATCAGATGGACAAAATGGCGATTCACCGCCAACTGCAACAGCTACCCCGCGGCAGTTCGCGGACTCGCTTGCGCAACCGCTGCTGGGCAACTGGTCGCCCCAGAGGTTACTACCGCGATTTCGGACTGTCTCGCAACATGATGCGAGAAATGGCTCACGAAGGTCTTTTGCCTGGTGTTGTGAAGTCTAGCTGGTAGAAGTCAGTTGACAGTTGACAGTTGACAGTTGACAGTTAATATTTGTTAGTTGTCATTAGTCTGAAGGAAGAAGGAAAAAGGAAGAAAGAAGAAGGAAAAAAACTTATAAATAATCTGCAAGATTATATTTGGGGTTTATTTTTGTTTCAGATTTCAGCTCAAACTTCCTTCTTGCTTTTTCCTTCTTGCTTCTTCCTGCTTACTTTTTCCTACTTCTTCCTTTAGACATCCGTTACATCCGTTACAAAATCCGTTGCCGAACTTTCTTGCTTCATTGGCCGCAGCATTTATCGATACCGAGACTTTCGAGTAATAAGTCGCTGACGGCATTGGCGATCGCAAATTCGCCGTAAAAGCTTTTAGAAAAATCATAGGCCTGCATTTCGGTGACGATCGCAATTACCAGGCTACCCAAATCGTTTTCGCCTTCCATGCGCTGGCGGAGGTAGATTTGGGCTGCTCTTTTAGCTATTTGCTGGTTGGCTGCTTCTGGGATAAACTCGGAGTCTAGCCAAGCGAGGAGTGTTTCTTGGAGCCATTGGCTTTCTTGTTCGGGGTTTTGGGCGGGCGGTAAGGTAATAGGTTTGATGGTTTCAGACATGATTATTCCTAATTGCTAATGTTGACGAATGAAAAGTTAGCGGACAAATGACAACTGATAAATTTATGCAATATGATATACCGTCAATTATACAGGGATACGCGCAAGGCTACTTCTTGATGGCGAATGACGGCGAGGAGAGTTTGGGGTGGTATTCGAGCCGCCAGCGGGCGCTGATACCCCTGGACGATCGATTTACCTATCCGCGATCCCTGCGACGCCAAATCAATCAAAATCGGTTTTCGGTGGCTGTGAACCGCGATTTTGGGGCGGTGGTTGAGGGTTGTGCCGATCGAGAAACGACGTGGATTTCTAAGGAGCTCAAGCAGATTTACTGGGCTTTGTATGAGGCTGGTTGGGCTTACAGCTTCGAGACTTGGTGCGGCGACGAATTGGCGGGTGGTATTTTGGGATTTTCTATAGGTGGCGCCTTTATCGGGGAATCGATGTTTTACCAGATTCCCGAGGGTTCTAAGGTGGCGATGGTGAAGTTGGTGGAGAGATTGCGCGATCGATCTTATCTGCTTTTCGATGCTCAAATGAACAATCCGCACCTCGAAAGATTCGGGGCTTATACTGTTAAGGAAAAGCATTACAATACTCTTTTACAAGAAGCTTTAAAGCGCCGCTGCTCGCTATTTTGAAGATTAGACTTGAATTGCATAAGTCTTCGATCGATACAGAAACCGCAGATGTCAGACAGATAAACACAGATAAACGCAGATAATTTTAGGGTGTTTTCCGATTTTTGCAATTCAAGTCTATTCTATCTTGAGGAACTTAGGCTTTGGCTAAGTTCTCACCCGATATCCCTGCTTCAAACAATAGTATAATTAAACCAATATACTTCTCGGAGACAACCACAATGCAAGTCACAACAGAAGAAATCATTTATCCATCCAGCGACGGTCAATCGATTTTAGATTTTAGATTTTAGATTTTAGATTGAAGCATTGACCCCACGGATGAATCCGGGGGCTTGT
>NZ_JAUBOJ010000597.1:0-2835 GCF_036700185.1 Microcoleus sp. BM001215392
CCCGGATTCATCCGTGGGGTCAATGCTTCAATCTAAAATCTCAAATCTCAAATCTCAAATCGATTGACGCTTGACTTTAATTCCTTACTACAAATAGAACGTTTGTAGTGAGAGCTTTAGCGGAATCCATGACTAGGATTAAAGTCCTTACTACCAGCCAATTTTATGGTGTTGTTATTAGAGGATATGAGATCAGATCGAATAAAAAAGTGGAAATGACTTGGCATCTTTCGGCTTGACGAAGACTCTTTGCTGCGGTTGTAACTGCAATTGGTCAAATTTTTCTCTGGTCAAATTAGCGTTGACAACTTGACCGTCATCTAGCGTTAATTCTACCTGAATTTCCCATCCCAAATGAATTAAGCGGCTGATTCTAGCAGGGACTGTTGCACTATTTTCTGTTGTTTCAATTACTACGTCATGAGGGCGCAAGAAAATCTCTGGGTTGGCTGAGTCAAAGCCGTTGTCTTGAAACATTCTCGAACTGCTGGGTAACACGTTGACGGGCCCGATAAAACTCATGACAAATGCACTAGCTGGATGGTCGTAAATTTCTGCGGGTGTGCCTACTTGTTCGATTTTACCTTTATTCATTACTGTAATTCGATCGGCAACTTCCATCGCTTCTTCTTGATCGTGCGTCACAAAGACTGTGGTAACGTGCACTTCGTCGTGGAGCCTGCGCAACCAAGCGCGTAAATCTTTGCGGACTTTGGCATCGAGAGCTCCAAAAGGTTCGTCTAGCAGCAAAACTTTTGGTTCCACAGCCAGGGCTCGCGCGAGGGCTACCCGCTGGCGCTGGCCTCCTGAAAGTTGCGACGGGTATCTGTCGCCCAATCCTCCCAATTGCACTAAATTTAACAATTCTTCGACGCGCGATTTGACTTTTGCGGGCGCTGTTTTCTGAATTTCCATACCGAAAGCGATATTTTTTCGCACTGTCATGTGCTTGAATAGCGCGTAATGCTGAAACACAAATCCAATATTGCGGTCTTGGACGCTAGTATTGGTGGCATCTTGGCCTGTCAGCCAGATTTTGCCGGAGTCGGGCATTTCTAAACCTGCAATCAGTCGCAGCAGTGTAGACTTGCCCGAACCAGACGGCCCCAGCAGTGCGACTAGAGAACCTGATTCAATTTTCAAGCTGACTCGATCGAGTGCTTGAAAACTGCCAAACTGTTTTGATACGTCTTCTACAACTATTCCCATGTGAAGTTCGGCAACCGATGAGTGTAATGGATTTAACGGATGGATGTTGAGCTTTGAGGTTCGAGGAAACAGGTAAAAATATTAATCCCCGGTTTCTGGATAGATTTATGTAAGATTTTATAGCACGATCGCACATCCGTTGCTTAATTTTAGGGTTTTGGCGATCGCACATCCGTTTTTAGATTGGAGATTTTAGATTTGAGATTGACTTGCAGCGCCGTGAATCTGGAAGATTGCAGGAGTCGGAAATTTGGGCCTCTCCACCACAGCCCTGAGGGGCTTTGTATTCGTTTTTCGGCGGGGTCAAACACCGGAAAATTCACAAAAACCCACGTCAATAACAAAACAACACAATTATTTGCCACCAAAGTTGGCGTTTGGTACTACAATGCAGCAAAAGTTCAAGCGTTTTTGACTTCAAAGGCTGAGGGGATAAAGGAAAATGGGAGATGTTAGACCTGTGCCTGTAGGCATAGTTGGCGCTTCAGGTTATGGCGGCGTACAACTGGTGCGCCTGCTGGCGGATCACCCAGCGGCAGAAGTAGTGTATGTAGGCGGGGATAGCAGTGCGGGAAAACCTTTTTCCAGCCTTTATCCGCATCTGACTAACTGCATTGATTTGACTGTAGAGGCGATCGACCTAGATAAAATAGCGGCAAAATGTGAAGTTGTGTTTCTGTCGCTGCCGAACGGTTTAGCTTGCCAAATGGCACCGACGCTGATTGAAGGCGGCTGCAAAGTCTTGGATTTGTCGGCTGACTACAGATTTGAAAATCTGGACACTTACAAAGCTTGGTACGGTGGCGAGCGATCGGACTCTGCCTTAGCTGCAACGGCTGTTTACGGTTTGCCAGAATTGTATCGCGATCGCATTAAAAATGCTCAATTAGTAGGCTGTGCCGGTTGTTACGTCACAGCTAGTTTATTAGCCCTGGCGCCTTTACTCAAACAAGGTCTGATCGTGCCAGAAACAGCAATTATCGACGCCAAATCAGGATCTTCGGGAGGGGGCCGCAAAGCCGAAGTTAATCTGTTGTTGGCAGAAGCTGACAATTCCATAGGCGCTTACGGCGTTGGCCGCCACCGCCACACCCCAGAAATTGAGCAAGTTTGCAGCGATTTAGCGGGACAAGATATCAAAGTTCAATTTACTCCCCACCTGATGCCGATGGTGCGGGGAATTCTGGCAACTGTTTACGCTTCTTTGCGCGATCCGGGATTAGTGCGAGAAGATTTAATTACAATTTTCACCGCTTTTTACCGCAATTCTCCTTTGGTAAAAGTGTTGCCTGCTGGGGTTTATCCGCAATCTAAATGGGCTTGCGGCACGAATCTTTGTTACATAGGCGTGGAAGTAGATCCGCGTACCGATCGGGTAATTGTGATGTCGGCGATCGACAATTTAATTAAAGGTCAAGCCGGTCAAGGCATTCAGTGCATGAACTTGATGATGGGTTGGGAAGAAACTTTGGGTTTACCTCAATTGGCTTTCTATCCGTGATTATTGGAAATTGGTAATACCCAGATTTAACTGGAATAAATGTCGCTTGTAGTCGAGACCCGATCCCCCTAAATCCCCCGATCGAAGGGGGACTTTGAATGCTTCTTGTCCCCCCCTTCGATCGG
>NZ_JAUBOJ010000598.1:0-2800 GCF_036700185.1 Microcoleus sp. BM001215392
TTATTTCTCCACGGATGAATCCGGGGGCTTGTATCCTGGATGCTTTCGGTCAAATTTTTATTGGTAAAATGAGGTGAGTTATGACTGCTGTAATTCATAAAATTAAGAAGGCAGAGCAAAGAAGGGAACCCGATCGCGATATCCTTTTTTTTATTTCTGGTTGATTGCTCCTATGTTGGTCACAAAAAGTTGAAATTATGTTAGTGAAAAAACTCGAACAATTAAAAGATATCTTCGCGCAGATGGAACTGGCGCTGATTGCCTACTCCGGCGGTATTGACAGCACTTTGGTGGCAAAAATCGCTTTTGACGTGTTGGGCGATCGCGCTTTGGCTGTGACGGCCGTTTCTCCGTCTCTACTACCAGAAGATTTGGAAGATGCGCGGATTCAAGCCGCAGAAATTGGTATCGCCCACGAGGAAGTCGAAACTCAGGAAATGGCAAATCCTAATTACACTTCTAATCCGGTTAATCGCTGCTATTTCTGCAAAAGCGAACTGCACGATACTTTGAAACCCCTAGCACTCGCAAAGGGTTATCCTTATGTGGTGGATGGGGTGAATGGTGATGATTTAAAGGATTACCGCCCGGGGATTCAGGCGGCGAAGGAACGGGGCGCGCGATCGCCTTTAGCAGAAGTTGGGATGACTAAATTTGAAGTGCGACAGTTAGCCAAAGAATTGGATTTGCCTTGGTGGGACAAACCTGCACAGCCTTGTTTGAGTTCGCGCTTTCCTTACGGTGAAGAAATCACTGTTGCAAAGTTGCAAAGAGTGGGGCGCGCCGAACGCTATTTGCGGCAGTTGGGACTAAAAAATCTGCGCGTGCGATCGGATGGAGATACGGCGCGAATTGAATTGCCGGCACAGGAGATTCAAGAGTTTGTATTAAATGCGGATTTGCCTGCATTGGTGGCGGTGTTTCAGCAGTTGGGTTTTGTGTACGCGACTTTGGATTTGGAGGGGTTTCGCAGCGGCAAATTAAATCAGGTTTTGCAGCCGGAATTGTTGGGGGCGAAAGGTTAATTAATTATCTTGAAAAAATGTCACTACAACCGTGTGTTCGTCCCGATCGCATTTAACTTGAAAACGGCGCTGAGGATAAAGCAATTTTAGGCGACTTTCCCACATCTGAGCTAATGCTTGTCCCAAATACAATAAATTGTCACTGCTAGCGTTTTGGGCACCGGGGAGAATGTCATCAACGTGCTGGTGGTTCATCACCTGCTCAATTGCAGCGACATCATTCCCTAGCTCGATTTTCCAATGTTCGTAGATTTGACTGTTAAAGGCTTCGGACAAAAAGATGCCGCCTTCATGTTCGACAAAATCTGGCCAGAATAGTTTTGTGAAAGCTATGGCAATTTCAATATTAGCAGATCCAAAAAGATAATCCCAGAGTGAAAAATCATCGCCGTTGGCTTTTTTCCATTGCTGGAAATCGATTAGTTGATCTGCATTCAAGGATATTTGTTTGATGAACATAATTTCTAGGGTATTTCATCCAATCTAGCTGGCCTAACTGTTTTCTCAGCTTGCACGTAAATGTCTCTTGCTGAGTTTTGGTTGTGTTTGTATTCAACGGCGTGAGGTGTCGGCACATTTGCATGAGCCTTTCCTGTCAAGTCTACTCGCTTAATTGCCCGTCCGCTGTCATCGCAGACGATATAGCTGGTAATGTTCTTGCCATCCATGCGGTAGAGTAAGTTTTGGGCACTTGCTCCATCTAGAGGAAATCTGCCACTTACCTGGGTTCCGACGGCTATAAGGGTGCTAGCGGGGATGCCAACTGTCCAGTCCACTGGTTTAGACATATATAAGTCTTAAATTAAATTACGACCTCAGTTTGATATATGTATGGGTGAATAATCTGGGCAACAATATTCGTGACATCGCCCGTGAATTAAAGCAATAGCATAAACTAAAGTAGCAGCAAGAGTAGCAGCAAGTTTTATGAAAATTAAATTTAGATTGATCTGGGCCATCTTGGCTTTCTTGTTGTTTGCTTACATCCCGTTTCGGGTGTTAGCGAGCCCGCCACCTTCGGGAGATACAGTGAGTTCCGCCCTGTGGTGGCAAGTTTCGGTGTACAATCAGGTGCAGCAAATTAAAGAGGCGCAATATCAAGGTTGCGTGTGGGGCGATTCTATTTCTTCGGCTTTGGGCGATTCTTTAGGAGAAAAAAACTTGAATTTTGCGATCGGCGGAATGAGTTCTGTTTCGCTGCTAGAACAGCTTAAACTTGTAGTGCCCCAGGGGTTTACCTGCGAAAAGTCCATTCTGGCGATCGGCACCAATGATGCTATGTACGGGATTAGCGACGAGCAGTTTGTCAGCAATTTGAAACAGGCGATCGCAATTATGCGATCGATCGGCACCAAACAGATTATTCTGATTCCGGCTTTTTACTCAACTCTTGCTGCTAGCTACAATCCTAAATTTGCCGGAACAATTGCCCGAGTTGATGAAATTAATATTCTCATCGATCGAGTAGCAGCAGAAGAAAATATCACCGTGGAAGCTAGCGGTATACAAGCATTATTTAAGGAAAAAGCACTGAATGCAAATTTAACAATAGATGGCGTTCATTTGAATACCAAAGGTTTAGACATATACAGAAAAGTTTTATTAAATATTTTGAATCCTCCGTTAACAACGCGCAAACTTTTCGATAGAAAATCTGTTTGAATAACCATAAAAAATTGGTTTAAAGCCGGAACCCCGGGAAAAATTTAAATCAGAGGATTCATTAGACTTGAATTGCAAAAATCGGAAAACACCCTGAAATTATCTGCGTTTAT
>NZ_JAUBOJ010000599.1:0-2776 GCF_036700185.1 Microcoleus sp. BM001215392
AGATAAACGCAGATAATTTCAGGGTGTTTTCCGATTTTTGCAATTCAAGTCTAATGACTCATGACTAATGACCAATAACTAATTATCAGCAAAAGCCTCTCGACTGCGACTATTTTCTACTGGCCAGTTTTTGTTCTCCCCGCCGATAATCAGTTTTTCAATCGTGACGAATTCTTTGCTGAGTTGCTGGAAAACATTAATTAAAACATCGAGACTGATAGCGTCGCTAGTCCCTAAGTCAAACCAACAGCGAGCCCAAGAACCTTGATACTCCATTTCTCCCATATTGTGCATCAAAGCCATCATGCTTTTGTCTGCTAAATTGACATCGTAGTCCATGTCACTGATGTCTAAGCCTTCATCTTGAACTTGCAAATTTTCTGCATTGAATCCTCCGAGTTTTCCCAAGAAAAACCAAGAGTCAAACACTTCTTCTACATACTGTTTTTCGCCATTTGAAGGGACGTTGCTGAACTTCAGCCAAATCCAGAGGTCAAACGGATTAAACTCGCGAAACTTTACTTGCATGGTTTTTTTGTCTTTTATAATTGTGGTAAGGATGTTGGCCCCCAGATGCCATCTGCATCTCTAATTTTATCGCGCATCGGGTCACAGTCGCGAGATTTGCTGTCGAGATTGTTGCGGGTTTTGCACTGTTGAAAAAAGATTTCAGCTACTAAACTGCGCGGTAGTTGGTCTGGTTTTGCTAAGGCGGCGTCAAAGTTTTTTCGGGCTTCTTCAAGTATGGTTTTGTTGTTGGATTGAGTCTTGGCTTGAGCAAATAAGACTTGTGCTTTTAGATAAAGAATTTCGGGGTTTGTGGGTGTTTCTGCTAGGGATTTGTTGGCAAATTCTAGGGCGCGATCGTACTTTTTTAAGTCTCGATAGCCTACGGCTATTCCCCGATAAGCTAAGTAGCGGGGCGAGGCTTTTTCTTCCAGTCGTTTAATGGCTTCGCTGGGGTTGGAAAATGGTAGGTTTGAGGCTAACATTAAGTCCATGTAGCCTTTGAGCAGGTTGAGTTCTGGGTCGTTCGGCGCTAGTTTTTCTGCTGCATCTAGGTATTGAAATACTACTCGCAGTTTGTTGAGTGCTTGGGGTGCGCCTTTGGCTGTTCCTTCTTTGGCTATGCCATTTGCTCCTTCTAGAAAGTGACCGACTGCTGTGTAAAGGTTGCCGCGCAATGGGTTAGTTTTGGTCAATTTTTCTGCGGCTTCACGGGTTTTTTGCGCGTAGGTATTCATCGAGTTGAAGTCTTGCTCGATGTAGGATAATGAGGCTGCCATTGCATAGGCTAGGGGTTCGTTTGGTTCTGCTGATACTGCTTGTTGAACTTGGGCTTTTGCTTGTTTGTAGTTTCCTTGCTGAAACATTGTTTTAAAGGCAGTTTCGGTGTTGGGCCCGATCGCCTGCGGGTTGCTCGTCCGGAAGGGATCGCCTGCTACTGCGGAGTTTATGCAGATGCCCAGGGCGATCGCACTTCCCCAGCCGATCGCCCGTACTGTCTGTTTATAACTTAACATTTGCTTGCCCAGCGATGCTAAAGGGTTTTTCGTCATAGTCAATTCTCTCAATGAAATATACTGTAAACTAGAAACAAGAGAGTTACGTTCTCAGACTATCGGGCCGCTAGCAAAAAAGAGTTAAATTTGCTTGATTTTTTGTGGCTCTTGCGGTATATTTTAATAATGGAAGTGTGAATTCTAATATATATGAGCGCACAGATTTCCATTGTCAAAATATACCATAAAAAATGTCAATAATCAAACGCCAAGGCTGAAAAAAAACCGAAAATTTTGTAAAGATTTATGTAAAATAAATTTGGGCGATCGGCACCAGCAAAAAACAACCTTAACTATTAATAGCACAACCAAGAGCTGAGGGATACACGAGTCCCAATGCCCAATGCCCAATGCCCAATGCCCCATGCCCAATTTCTAACTACCAATTGCATTAATGCTGTATCTAAAAAACTTAGTCTATCATCCAACAGCCTGTCCGAATGCCATTCTGAAAAATATCAACTTAGAACTGCCATCGCAGCAAATGGGGTTGATTGTGGGGCGTAGCGGTTCTGGCAAAAGTACGCTCTTAGAAATATTAGCAGGTTTAGCAGAAAAAACTAGCGGCGACATCCGCTGGCGAGAGCAAGAATTAACACCGGAACACTTGCAACAGTTAGGAGGTTTAGTGTTCCAGTTTCCAGAAAGGCATTTTTGCGGAGGCACAATTTTAGAAGAATTGCGGTTGGGGCATCCTGAATTGGGACAAGAACAAATTAACTCAGCGATGGCAGAAGTGGGACTCGGACATTTGCCGTTGCGGGCTTCTCCCCACGCTTTGAGTGGGGGACAACAGCGCCGAGTAGCGTTGGCGGTGCAGTTGATTCGCCAGCCGCATTTGCTGCTTTTGGACGAGCCGACGGCGGGTTTGGATTGGTCGATGCGCCGACAGTTGGTAAGCTTGTTGGGTAAGTTGAAAAATCACTGGACTTTGTTGATTGTTACTCACGATGCTAGCGATTTGTTGAGCGTTGCTGATAAGTTTTGGACTTTAGACCACGGGGATTTGCAGGAGGTAGATCGCGCGAAATTAGAGGCTAAGGAAATTAGTTGTGTTTAAGATTTTTCGGTGAGCCGAATAGATTGGGGGCGAAGAGAATTCGCGCCTATAAAAACGAAGTTCCTCGGCGAAGGGAATTCGCGTCTATACAAACGATGTCGGGTGCATCAGGGCGCAAGCAAATATGTTTGTAGGGGCGAAGCATGACCGCAGT
>NZ_JAUBOJ010000600.1:0-2774 GCF_036700185.1 Microcoleus sp. BM001215392
CCGGAGTTGGAGTGGGAGTTGGAGTCGGCGCTGGAGTCGGAGTTGGCGCCGGAGTCGGAGTTGGTGTGGGTACGACTGCACTGCTGAACTCAAAAGAGCCGCTGTCAAAGATCGCCCCGGGAATGGTATCGCCGTCTTGAGGGCGAGTCAATCCTCGCTGATCCGTCGCCAGCCCGCTGTCAACGCCTTTATCGATTGCCGGACTTCCTACCAGCAGGGGTCTGACGAAGGCGCCGTTGATGTTTTGCAAAGGGCCCAGTAGAGGATCTGCGACGGTGACACTTGTCGTCACCTTCGTATCAGTGCTAATCAGCGGCCACTGAAAATTCCCTCCTTGGTCTGTGTATTGGGCGGTGGCGTGTTGTTGAATTCCCCAACCGTTTCCTCCGTTACCGGCTGTGTTGTTGGATAAAATCGTGTTTTTGAGGGTGACATCATTGGCTGCGGCGAAGATACCTCCACCAACCCAGCCGGCGTAATTATCGGCGATCGTTGTGTTGACAATCGTTGTAGGTGCACCAAGAGTCATTGCACCGCCGAGTTTGCCGTAGCCATCAGACACAGTAGTAGGAACCGAGTTACCAGAAAACGTACTGTTAGTAATCGTCGCAGGGGCATTGCGCATCCACAGCCCGCCACCTTGCTCGCCGGCTTTGTTCCCAGCAAAGGTGGTGTTGGTAATGGTCAATCCCTGGTTGGTGCTGTCGCTCAAAGTCGTTACCGCACCACCATTTCCAGGATTTCCACCGCCGGGGCTGCCTGTTAGCGCCAGAACTTCGTTATTTTGGAAGGTGCTGTTTTCCAAAATTACCTTGTCTTGGCTGCCAGTAAACAGATAAGCTGCGCCTCCTTCACCTCGACCTTTATTGTCCTGAAATACGCTATTGGTAATCTTGATTGTGCCGGATGCTTCAGTTAAAGAACTGGCTCTGTCTGTGTAAATAGCACCACCGTTACCCCTTAAACCAGGATTATCTTGGCCTGTTGCGTAACTGGCTGCGGTGGTGTCGTTGCCGATGAATCGCGAGTTGTCAATTGTTAATTTGCCCTGAAGGCTGTTAATTGCCCCACCGTTAATTCCTTTGTTGTTGTTGAAGTCACTGTTGGTGACTGTCAAATTTTTCTGGCTGACAAAAGCGATCGCACCTGCACCTCGTTCGTCATTACCCGCTGTGGCTACGTTGCCGGTGAATTTACTATCGGTAACGCTCAGGGAGTTGTTCCAGCCGCTGAAGATGGCACCGCCACCTTTATCGGCAACGTTATTTGTAAACTGAACGTTGGCTACGCTGATGGCTACTTCGTCAGTTGTACCGATCGCCCCGCCGGTATCAGCAGTTTTACCGTTGATAATCGACAGGTTTTTGACGGCAAAAGTCGTTTTAAAATCTACGTTTGCACTGACAAAAAAGGCGCGAGATGCGTTGTTGCCGCTGATGCTTAAACCTGCTGCTGCTGTGCCGTCAATCGTGATATTTTTGGCGGGAGGAATATCGATTTGACCGCTGGTGAGAGTGATTGTTTGGCCTGCCAAACCAGGAGCGAAGGTAATTGTATCCCCGGCTACAGCAGATGCAACCGCAGCCCTCAAGGAACCAGGGCCGCTATCGCTATTGTTGCTGACGACGATAGTAGCTAAATTACCTTGGTAATTTGCCATCGCGTCCGGTTGTAAGGCTAAGGGAGATTCTATTTGACCCTTGGCAAATTCTAAGTTCCAGTCGCCGTTTTTGCCAGTGATATTGGTGGATGCGGCAACGTCAGCCCCGGTTAATTCGCTGAGCTTGTCAACGAAATTAGCGCCTGTACCTGCTGCTACATCGCAGCCGTACAGCATGATGTCTGCGGATGGTGCTAGGGAATTCTGCCACTTTTCCAACTGACCTTTGTATTGGTCTATGTTGTCTGAACCTAGAGCGGTATTGCCGAGTTGCAGGTTGCCAGAACTGCCGTGAGAAATAATGTGAACTGAGTCGATCGCCCCGTTCGTAGAAGCGTATTTTTCAATTTCAGAGGAGATTTGTGCGATGCCATTTTTGGCGCCATCGAGTATTACGACCTGCTGTCCTGGCAGCACTCCCGCTGCAATTTTTTCGTAATTTTCTACCCCGGAATCAATGAACACTAAGGAACGTAGGGGCAGTTTTTCCAAAGAAGATTGTGAGTTGGTTTGAGCGAACGTAGAATTCATTTTTGATTCTCCATTAAGGGCGTTATTGGTAGATACAGCCCGGGAGCAATCACATCAGCCTTATTTGTTCACATCTTAACACCTATTTTCAAAATAGTGCAATATTTAAAATTATTAATTAATTTAGTTTTTTTTCCGGATTGCACTTATCTGTGATTGTAGCTAATCGTTTTTTTTGTCATAAATTATGGGTAATAAGTAACATAATTTATACGAGAATTCAGAAAAATCCAGCTTTTTGGAGCCGGATTTTTAAATGGTTTATGGGCTGTAATTCCTATAATTCAAGGACTGGGGGAATAGTTCGCGTGGTGATTTCCTATTCGGGAACCCCTATAAATTAAATTGATAATTTGTAATTTTAGTGTCGTAATTTCCGTAAACGGACACGACATTGTTTGATTCCTAACTCTGTTTCAGAGCCGGAAAAATAGATTATGTAATACGTTGTTAATAATTCAGCTCATGACCACAAAAAATGCAACTAGAGGCACGATCGCAAATACGATCGACCTCAGTCATTCTTAAGGGTGCATCTGGTTTTGGAAGAGGGCTCTCGCATGACCGCATATAAGTTATTAGT
>NZ_JAUBOJ010000601.1:0-2771 GCF_036700185.1 Microcoleus sp. BM001215392
CAACTGCCAACTGCCAACTGCCAACTGCCAACTGCCAACTGCCAACTGCCAACTGTTAACTGTCATCAAGAGTTTTAAGAGCCATTTCGAGTTCGGCCGTCAACAATTTTGCTTCTTTTTTGCCACTACCACCATTAGCATAATCCGCCACCAAAATCGGAGCACCGATCGCAATTTTAACCCTCGAACGCCATTGAGGAAGGCGCGGGCGATAGCGAATACTCATCGGTACAATCTTCACCCCCAAACCCGGTGTGTTCAACTCGGCTTGTAGGGCTAAACGAGCTAATCCAGCCTTGAGAGGGTGAACTTCACCATCTTGAAAAATTCCACCTTCGGGAAAAATTACCAACATTTGCTTGTCGAGGAGCAATTCCACCCCGTAACGGAGACTGCTAATTGCCGGATGCCGGATATCGACAGCAAACCCTCCCAAATGTCTGATGAACCAACCTTGTACTCCTTTGACTTCATCAGCAGTTACCATGAACCGCAAATCGCGTCCAGTCACCATCTGTCCCGTTGAATAGGGCATCATCAGGGCATCCCACCGGGATCTGTGCGTAGGCGCTAAGATGACAGGCCCATCTTTCGGCAAATGCTCCTGTCCGGTAATCTCTATCTTGCCAAAATAAAACGGTAGGACAAGATAGTGTCCTAGCGGATAGAAAAAGGATGTTAACCAAGGAGAAACGCGAGAGGTATTAGATGCTACCTTGGCAGGCATTGGCTTCACTAGAGAGGATTTACTGGACTCAATGACGATCGTGGCAGTATGACGCATGGCAATTACCTGCTATATGAATATATAGAGACTAAAGATATGTTGCTTGGCAAATCTTTAGTCTTTCGATGGGGACACTTTTGCTATTGGCATTTTGCCGATCGCCCGATCGCCCCCACGATACATAATCTGTAACAGATCAAACCTCAGCCAAGCCGAGAGCAGTACCACAGAGCCGTCAACTGACTTTATATTTTAGATTTATTCCACATATAAATAATCTGGGAGCTGGAACAAAAGTCTAAAATCTGGGGTTCGCCACCACGAGTGTCGGAAACTTGTATCAGTTTTTGGTCGGGGTCAACCGCTGACAAAGCTCGATCGGGCAATTTCTATTATTTCAGTTAAAGAGCCAAGTTCGATTAAACATCGGCTGTGGGAGAGTCAAAAATTTTACCTGTTAACTTTGGCGGCGGGCTTCAAACCAACAAAGCAACTGATCTCGACAAACAGACTCCATAATACCGCCAAGCACCCGCAAGCGGTGACACGAAGCGGGGCTATCTGGAAGATTAGCCACCGTCCGAATCGTGCCTGTTTTCGGGTCATCTGCTCCGTATACCAAAAGACCGATCCGAGCTTGTACGATCGCACCAGCGCACATCGGGCAAGGCTCCAACGTCACGTAGAGCGTACATTGGTTGAGATGCCAGTCTTGCAAAACTTTGCCCGCCGCCCGCAAAACCAAGACTTCAGCATGAGCAGTCGGATCGCAGTCTCGCTCTCGCCGATTTTGGGCTGCGGCAATCAATTTGCCAGTACCCTCAACAATCACAGCACCCACGGGAACTTCACCCGCATCACCCGCTGCTTGTGCCAGTTCCACAGCCCTACTCATCCAATGCTTGTGAATAGCATAATTAGAATCACCAATAGACAACGGCTCTGTTTGCAAATTCACGGTATACCTACGCAATTGAAAACCCTTAACATTGTCTTATTTATCCACTTGCTGTGGATAAAATAAGTGGAATTACTAGTAAAAAAAGTTTTTCAGGAAATTTATGGCATACTTACCTAGCTGAAAACACTTAAGATCGAGAAATAAAGTTACACCACAGCCCCATCGAGAGTAATTTTAAATTATGGACACTACCCTGATTAGCACTGAAGTTGTTGAGCTGTTGTCCCGGATTAGCCGGCAAAAGCTCCGCGAACAAGATATCACTCCTTTGGTAGTCTTTCTAACTGCTCTGATTTCCATCCTGCGCGGAGTGATGATTATCGACAGGACGATCGCAGTTGAAGAAGAAGAACGCCTGCAAAAGACTCTCAAAGCCTTTGCTGCTGGCGACCCCGATCGGATAGAACTAATTCAGCGCCTGGTCAAAGGAGTCTCCAAACAGCAGGTTTACTTCAATCCCACAGAATTGCTAACCCTGACAGCTTTCTTCTCAGAATCAGAAAAACTGCTGCTGATCGGTTCCGGCTACGAAATGTCAGCGGTAGACGGACACATCGACCTGAGGGAGCAAATGTACTTACAGTCGATCGGAAACCGGCTCGGCCTCGACTCTAGCCACATCGCAGTCATAGACACTTTATTTACCAAAGAAGGAACCCTCAACTCAGAAGACTTTGCCGAAGTTCAAGCTTTACTAGCTCCGAGCGCATTCGAGTCCCGCGATCCGGTATTTGCCAAAGCAGCAAAACACCTGCTGTCGCTGTTAACGCGTAAATAATCCAGCGCATATAAATTATTTGTGCGTCAAAATTTGAGACTGTTGGCATGGGATAGGGAATTGCGCGCTCTTGTATTAAAAACCGGATTGTTTAACCGGCAACAAGAGCGCTGCACTGTTTATTGGGGCGAAAAAGTCGGTTTCTGCCGCGAGGAGCGCTTCATTTTTTTTCCCAAGACTCGATCGACCTTCGTATCTCATTGAACCGAATCCGCCTAAAATCTAAGGAATGAGAATTAAATAACTTACAATTTTAATTATTGTGAGATGGGCGTCCCGCCCGTCCTTGATAGACGGGCGGGACG
>NZ_JAUBOJ010000602.1:0-2749 GCF_036700185.1 Microcoleus sp. BM001215392
AGATAAACGCAGATAATTTTAGGGTGTTTTCCGATTTTTGCAATTCAAGTCTACTATAAATGCAGAAGCATCCGACAACATCCTAGTTAGCAACTCCAACACTACTCAACTCCTCAACTTTGCCGAATTTCCAGAAGTCCTGCGTTCTGCAATTGTCAGCGACCCAATGCTCGATCGAGCAGTACAACTGATTTGTATTGATGGTAGCGAATTTGACCCTCCAGATAATCCTGCCACTGATATCTACATCCAAATGGTAGAGCAAGGTTGTCCAGAACGACAAGAAGGAACACCCACAACTATGCCACTGCTCAAAGCCTATTGGCGACTGAATTTGAGAAACCTAGACAAACGAGTTGCTTTGGTGTTCTACAATTCTAAAATCGATCGCGAATTCAGCGCACCTTTTCTAACTGCACTGAGTGCTTTTGGAGGCCCGGTCGCAATCATCACCGATCGACCCTGCGACAATGTAAAACGCATTTGTCCTAACCATCCGAACCAGATCGATGCAGTTTTGAAATGGCTGAATCGCTCAATTTTGGAGGCTTGAATTTTGATTTTGGCAGCAGGCGATCGCTTTTTCACCAACTCAGGCCCGATCGCACTCACTCCCCCAAATCCAACTCGATCGAAACATTTCTTGATCTTTCTCTGAATTAAGAGAATCGTCGGCTAAAACAGAGTAGGAGCATTTCCGCTACGATCGAGAGTAGATAGGCTAGCACCAGATAAAATAAAGTAAAAATTCCATCCGCACTACCCGTTGAGATGGCTGCGAGCTCTCGGTTCTAAAGTGGAGATTTTGCTACCTTGGCATTTGCGGGGGAAATCGCTACAGAAATTCAAAATACTTGGAATTTATACAAATAGAAAGACAGAAATTGACGACAGCCGATCGATCTATTGTGGAAAACTTGCCGATTTCTGTGGAAAACCGCCCTTTTCCTGTGGAAAACTGCTACTAAATTAAGTGCGATCGCTTTAACCCGATCGATAGGATTTAAAAAATTGGAGGAATGGCGCTGAGTAAAAATACTTTTCTGACTGTTCAATTAATCCGTGTATCCGTGTCAAAATCACTGGTTGTGCCTTCATTTTTCAGAATCATAGCTAATTTGGTCGGAATGGTAAGCGGGAGGCTCAACGTGAATTAAGATGCGTACAGGGCTAAAACGTTTTTCCAAATAAGCTTCAACTTCTTCTGTAATCCGGTGAGCAGTTTCTACATCGACAGCATCGACAATCATGTGCATATCAATAAACACTTGACGCCCGATCAGCCCTCGGGAGGCGATCGAGTGACAGTTAACAACTCCGGGCACATCCATGGCGATCGCCTGAATAACTTCCGGTGCGATCGCCATTTCATCCACTAACCAAGGCAAATTTTCCCTTAAGACTTTCCAACCGCTACTAAATACCAAAAGAGCCACAGGAAAAGACAAAAATACGTCTAGGGATTGCAATTGAGGTATCTTTAAAATCTGGCCTTGCCAAACACCGATCAACCCGCCGATGACCATAATTGTCACCCAAACATCGCTCATCGTGTGTTGGGCGTCAGCCACCAAAATCGCGCTACCGAGACGTTTGCCAACTCTGCGCTCATAAAAAGTGACAAAAATATTAATCCCCAGTACCAGCAGCAAAATCCACAGTTCATTTGGGGATATTTTGACAGCTTTACCGCCGTGTAGCAACCTTTGGACAGCACCGCTGAGAATTTCAAAACAGGCAATTCCCAGAAAAACAGCAATTCCCAGAGCTCCGAGAGCGTCATATTTCTGGTGTCCGTAGGGATGATCGCGATCGGGCTGTGGATTGGCATAATGATTAGTTACCAATCCTAAAATATTATTAGCACTGTCCGTAACACTGTGCAAGGCATCTGCCAGCAAACTCAAGGAACCAGTCAGCAATCCCACGGCTGCTTTTATTGCCATCACTAGCAAGTTTAGCAATAAGGTAATGATTAAAACCTTGCGGACTTCGGAACGATTATCGGCTACCATAAAATCTCCTCGATCGGCCATCAAGTTTTCTGGCTTCTAGTTTAAAGCCGATCCTGTCATAAAAAGTTAAAAGTATTACAGAATCTAGGTTGCAACTAGATTTATCTTCATTAATTTAGCCTGGCTTCTTGAGATAATTTTTAATTAATCGCATTCTCGGCGCCCAATTTAGCTCGCAGGTACTTCTTTTAGGTTAGTGTATATTTTATCATTAACAATCGTATGTTAAATTTCATTGCCCATGTCTCTTTCCCCTCTAACACTGAATTTAGTTGAAGGTTCTGTCTCCTTTAGCTTTTCCCCGCAAGCCGCGCGGGATTTGCTCACCGCGATCGCCGCTTTGATGGACAGCTTGAAAGCCGTAGCAGCCAAAACCGCTGGCGGTAAAGCTTCTCCCCAAAAACCGATGGAATATCGGTATGCAGGGGATGTATTTTTGGAGGTTTTCTGCAACCCGAATATCTGGGCGACGCCTTTTGCTGCGAAAGTGCTGATTACGGTTAGGGACGATCGCCTGCGCGTCACCACCGAAGCCGAACTGAGCCGCCTGCGCGACGATCTCGCTCAGTATATCGAACAAGTCGGTTGAGATGCTTCAAGCTGAAACCCGTCCGCTTATCAAGGTTGCATTCCTCATAAATTAGCGGGTTTTGTCAAAGCTTAGCAGGCTGCCTTAGTTAGAGTAGCACCAATCCGTAGTATTTCGGAGTAATCCGAGGTATTGCAGCTACTCC
>NZ_JAUBOJ010000603.1:0-2743 GCF_036700185.1 Microcoleus sp. BM001215392
TGTCAACTGTCAACTGTCAACTGTCAACTGTCAACTGTCAACTGTCAACTGACTATAACGTTTTAATTTGTTCGATCGCCCAATTAAACGTCTCCATAACTTGCTGGAGGGCAAATTCGTCTTCCAAAGTAGATAAAGCCAGACTCGGCGACCTTCTCTCGCCCGGTTCTGTAGGTAGCGAGAGACCGATCGAACTTAGCTTATTTCTCAATTCCAGCCAATTTTGTTCTGCATTAAATGGCGGTTGGGAACCGTAATTGTCAGCAGAAATCTCCATTCTGCCAGCAATATCTACAGTGAATAACTGATATGGTTTTCTACCCCTGTGATGCAATTGAGCAGCGAAACCGCCGTAGGTGTCCCCCGTTCCCCAATGGATTTGAATTTCGGGTTCTTGACTTTTCGCCCAAAGGTATATGGCTCTTGCAATTTGCGCCTCGTCCGCGCCTTGTCTGGCTTTGATTTCCCCAAAAAATGACGATTCATCCCAGCGCCTTCTTTCGCGCATTGCGTTGGATTTTTTATGCTGTGCTTCGGCTGTCTGACCGATAACTCTGGGAACCAAAGTTCTCAAACCGTCTTCACTTACATATTGCTTAATTTCCAGGGCCAACACTTCAACCGGGTCCATTTGTTCGTTGAGAAATTCCACAACTCGGCGCATTTCAGCGGAAATCTCGTCTGCTACAAATACTAAGCGAATTTTACCGGCTTGCAAATTAGTTTTAACTTTCTGCCAAAATAGGTCTTCATTAGCATCCGCACCGAGAAACTCTTCAAAAATCTGTTCGGGATCGCGACCCCGATCGCGACAATTGGCTTCAAACAAAGCAATAATTGAATCTATTGGCCAATAAACCAACGCATTAGCAGCATAGTCGATCGACTGACCCAAAACTTTTTGCCGGAGTGCAGCATTAGGAGTGCGCCTGACATCCACCAAAGTAGGAACTGCATTTTGGTCGATAAACAAGCGATCCAGCGACCACTGGACGGCTGTTTCCTCATCGGTGGGGACTGCTGCTTCCCGCGAAATTAGCAGCCATTTCCGCGCCGTCGCCCGATCGATTTGGTCTCCGGCGATCAGATTAGGATAAGTTACAAGCAAGTCTTGTAACTGGTCTTCCGAATCATAGGGCTGTTCCATCATTTCTACCAGCCTGTCGTCGTCCTGAATCAGATAAATACCTCCAGCCATGCACATCCACCTACTTAATATTAGATTTTAGATTTTAGATTTTAGAATTCAGGCTTAGTTATTAGTCAGTTGACAGTTGACAGTTGACAGTTGACAGTTTTCAGTTGTCATACCATTTTTTTAAAGTTATGACAGACTTTCGTCAAAAGGTAAAGGAGATTACCAGAAAGAATTGGTTGAAAGCCCCAAGTCTTTTAGGGAGAAATTAAAATCAGACTATTGATTACTCCAATACTCGGACTTTTAGGTAGAGGTCGCTCTCAAACTGTCAAGCCCTCAACTGTCAACTGTCAACTGTTGAAAATGCCCGGTCGTCATCGAGCTCTATCGCATCTTTAGAAAAATGGTATCAGTAGTCAGTAGTCAGTAGTCATTGGTCATTAGTCATTAATCATTAGTCATTAGTCAATGACTTGACAAGGCGCAAGGCATTAGTCATTGAGCATTCTTCATAATTAAACAATTAAAGAAAAATTGGGAATTCAAGAATTTTCCTTGTTTGTCAATTCCACAAAAAACTCCTTCTGACTGATGACTAATGACTAATGACTAATCACCAATGTCAACTGTCAACTGTCAACTGACAACTGACAACTGACAACTGACAACTGACAACTGACAACTGTCAACTGTCAACTGACTACTGACAACCAGTAAATACTCGTTGTGCCGGCCCAGTCATGTAAATCCGGCCAGAAACTTCTGCCCATTCGATTTCCAAAACGCCGCCGGGGAGTTCAACAGCAGTTGTTCGATCGCACTTTCCGACCAACACCCCAGCCACCACAGCAGCACAAGCACCAGTCCCACAAGCTAGAGTAACACCTGCGCCTCTTTCCCACACCCGCATTTTTACGTAGTCCCGTCGTATCACTTGAATAAATTCGGTATTTATACGCTGCGGGAAGGCAGGGTGGTGCTCGAATTGAGGGCCGAGATTTTCCAAAGCCACAGCCGAAACATCCTCTACAAAGGTAATGCAGTGAGGATTTCCCATGCTGACGCAGGTAACAGACCAAGATTTGTCAGCAACTTCGATCGGCACATCTATCACTTTGGCATCTGGTGCGGTCAAAGTTGTCGGAATTTCCGCAGCCAGCAACCGGGGAAGTCCCATATCCACCTTAACCTGACCGTCCGATCGCAATTCGGGGCTAATCACACCCGCCAGAGTGTGGATGCGATACTCAGTTTTCGCCTTCTCACCTTCCAAATCGGCGATAAACTTAGCCAAACAGCGAATCCCGTTGCCACACATTTCCGGTTCCGAACCGTCAGAGTTAAAAATCCGCATCGTATAGTCAGTGCCGTTTTGACCGGGAAGAGCAAAAATCACGCCGTCTGCGCCGATCCCAAAATGTCGATCGCACATGGACACAGCTTGTTCTGGTGTTAAAACTGGTTCTGAGGAGTGGCGGTTGTCAATCAGAATAAAATCATTGCCCAGTCCGTGATACTTCGCAAACTCGATCGGCATAAAAACAAACCTCTGTTGACAGTTGACAGTTGACAGTTGACAGTTGACAGTTGACAGTTGACAGTTGA
>NZ_JAUBOJ010000604.1:0-2734 GCF_036700185.1 Microcoleus sp. BM001215392
TCCTCGGATTTTTATGAGGACTGAAGTCCGAACGATCGAACCAATTTTACTGTGTTTTTTTATATAGAATATAATGAATTATGACTAACAAAAACAAATTCCCAGGTCATGCCTGGGAATGGAAAACTTTAATACAAATAATGTTGTTTTAATAAATTGAAATTGCCGGAAAGCGGCGATAATTTGGGTGATAATTGAGCAGCCCTGGTAGATTTGAGAGTGGACGGCGGGGCGAGCATTCCGGTTCCGGTGCCGCACCCGATCGCATTTTCCAGTCTCAATAAAACACTTGCGTTCATGTTCGATCACCCGTTATGCTTGGCTGCTGTTGCGAGTCTGGCTTGCCAGATCCAACAGTTGCGCCCAACGTTTTTGAACTTGTTTGGGGGTGCATTTGATCGCAGTGGCGATCGCCTTGTCGCATTCTTGATTCCGCTTCATTGCTAACAGTTGTTGCTGTTCGGGCGACAGTTGAGCGCGAAATGCTTCCCATTTTTCGGAATTCATCCCCAGCTTTTGATCGACATCAGCACCCAGCCATTCGTGCACCAGTTTCCAGTTTTGAGTGCGGGCAAATTTTTCGACGTGGTACTTAAACCGTTGTTGCAAGTAGTCGCGCTGGCGGGAAGACAAACCCAAAACGCGATCGATTTCCGAAGCTGAAAGGTCTTGCAATTTCAAAGTCAAGTAGCTGACGCATTCAGGCTGATTTTGAGCTTCCAGATAGGCGATCAATTCGGCGACAACTCGATCGCGCAGCACAGCATCAGCCGGATCGACAGTTTCCGAAACCATTTGTTCGCGGACTTGTTGCAGCGCCGGAGAACGGCTGTAGATTTCTGCATCTTCTCCCTTGCCGGATTCTACAGCCATTTCAATGTCGATCGCAGTTTCGGGAGGTTGACCCTTGGCAAATCCTTGGGCGCGAAGCACGATCAGGCGTTGGCGGTTGCGGCCGGGTAAGCCGATTTGGCGCTTGGCGTAGTGTTCGGTAAAAGCCATGTACTCAGCCAATTCAATCTGCGTGCGGGGAGTGTAGTTGAGATCCAGTTGGTGTTCGCGACGGAAGGCCCGCAAAGCTTCGATGTAAAAGCCTTGCAAAAAGTCTTCAATCATGTTATAGCGAGCTTGGAAGTTCAAGTTGGAGCGGAACGAAGCAACGTGGCGGTAAATCATCGCCGCGAGGTGAGAGTGCAGTTCGACGCGGCCGCTTTTGGAACCGAGGTTGTAGTATTGGAGAGTTTTTTGCAACCGGTGCTCGGCCAAGGTGATTTGCCAAGCTTCAACTTCGCCGGAAATTTGGATGCGATCGCTTTTTTGGCAAATCCGTTCGACTTCCTTAGCAATCCGCATCGCCACTGTTTGAGCGCTGCGGCTGGAATTTTTCATTGATGCTTCCAATTCTTTGAGCGCGAATTCGGCTAAAGCCAGGACATCGATGCTCGACACTGTGTTGATTTCGGCGGTTTGTTCGGTGGAGGTGGCGGAAATGAAGTTGAGGTTAGAAGCGGTGTTGCAGTTGACGGTGTTGGTGGCAGTTTTGACAGTCATGGCGTTTATCGGGTAGTGGCGTAGAGTGGGCGAGGAGAACAGTTGCTGGCGGTTTGGCTTGCTGTGCTGATTCAACTCTCTATACATTGAATATAGGTTCGTAGAGATAATCGCAGTCATGTCAGTGTTCCACTCTCTCATGCAACAGTTTTTGGCGGCTGTTTCTGATTTTAAGCGCTGGTTGTGAAAGATTGGTTTTATTGCCATTAGAGCCTTACTGTACAAGCATTCTGAGCTGTTATGCGGGTGTGGCGATCGCTCTTTAGATAGAGGGTGTTCCCGGCTGCTGAGTGGACAATTTACTAACTGGCCCTGTGAGGTGATTTTGGGCGTGGGAAATTGTGGAATCGAGAGCCGGCAGAATGTAGCAAACTGCACTATCTTCAGAAGCTACGCCACAGCAGTTGGGAAACCCGGTGAATTTGGAAATTTGCTTTTAAAAGGGGCAACGGCTTTTTTTGAACGAACCGCGTTCGCAAAGCGTGCGCGCTAGCGCTTAGACGCAAAGGACGCGAAGGAAGACAAGAGTGAAAGTCTGCCCACAATTCACGCCGATGCTCTCTCTAGCACCAAAGTGACTGGGCCATCATTATGTATAGAGACTTGCATCGTGGCTCCAAACAGCCCTGTTTCGACTTTTAAGCTGCCAAGAGCGCAACTTTTCGACGAATTTTGCATAAAGTTTTTCGGCGGCTTCTGGGGCGGCAGAGCGATCGAACGACCAGAAGCCGACATCAGCGACAATCGCCGTACAGCGTAAACTGACTGACTCGTTGGATGATGACTCGCATTTTATAGCAGTGGACAGTTGACCGCGGACAGTTGACAGTTGACTGTACCCAAATCAAACCGTTTATGCTATGGGAGATCGGCTCTATTCATGAGGTGATTTATTTCCTCACTGCTGTGGCGATTGCTATAAATCAGAAATATTTAAATTAAACACTCACCGAAAGACGATCGGGTAAACTTCGGTTTTCAACAGTCCTCAACGCATCAATGACTAGAGAAACCGGGTTTTTCACCAGCATTAAAGGCTTTGATGCAGTTTTGTTGAAAAAAACCCGGTTTCTGGCCACTCGTGCGTAGTTTTTTTTAAGAGTGATATCATGTCGCCTCAAAAGACAATAATAGACTTGAATTGCAAAAATCGGAAAACACCCTGAAATTATCTGCGTTTATC
>NZ_JAUBOJ010000605.1:0-2731 GCF_036700185.1 Microcoleus sp. BM001215392
CCTACGGTGAAATACTCATTCTTAGCATACACGCTAATAATGCAATCTCCCACTTCAAAAAACATCCCCTCTTGCTCATCTTTAGAGAATTGCAAGTTGCTGTATTTAGCATTCATTTCATCAGCAGTCGCCGCCTTCGCCTCCATTTCATCGGGAATAAGTCCGGTTGAACCGATGTAGAAAACTAGCGGCGAAACTTTCTCAGTGTACACTTTTTCGGCGTAGGTTTCCAGTTGCTCGTTTGCACGGGTTAAAGCAGCGACAAATTCGTCTCGCTTGACATCTTCTTCTTGCCATTTTGCTTGCAGAAGCCTCAGCAAACTGTCTGCACCAACTTTAGCTAAGGTAGCGCTAACAATTCCGTTATTTTCCAACCCCAAAAAGTCATCGAAAATTTGTTTCATCAAGTCGTCAACTTTGGTGATTTTGGTGCGGGATGAAACTGTTTTGTGTGCGAAGACGACAGGCTCATCTAAGGTGATGTCAAATGTCGGTTTTGCCAGCTTTTCGCCCGTGTTTTTGTGGTAAACTTCGTAAAGGCGATCGAGAAATTTGTTGGCTGAGTGCAATTTGCCGAAGTTGAGGATGTTTTTGCTGCCGATGTCGATTTTGTAGCTGACTCGCGAATCTACTGTACCGTTGGCGATCGCACTTTTCAACTCTGTGTACTCCGTCGTCGTCGGAAAGTTGAGGTAAAGGCTTTTCGACAGATAGTGCTGTTTCAACTCTTCCAACTGTTGAGCCGTATAACTCTCGGATGCTTCCTTTAAATGAGCCGAGAGAATGCTGGAGAGAATTTTAATGTTGGCGAGTTGCTCAAACACTCCGTCAAGGCTGCCGTAACGCCCGTTTAAAGGTACTAGCGGCAAATTTTCTAAGTTAAGATCGTACTCCGAATGGAAGTCAAAATCTCCCGCAGGCGAGCCGTCTTGTTCGAGAGTACCGCATTTTTTGAGCACATCAAACACTGCTTTGCTGCTGATTTTGGTTCGCAGCGACTTGATATTAACTTCGCCGTCGCTGACAATAGTATAATTGTTGAAAGTATTGAGGTCTGTCACCAGAATTCCTGCCACTTCTGCGATCGCACTTCCATCCTCAACTTTTACCAGTTTAACTTTCCTGGTAATCAGCATATTGATGGTAGCGGTATTTTGATCGATCGCAAATGAACCCATCCGCACGTATTCGCCGCCATCTAAGAATTCTGTTTTCAGCCAAGGCTTGACAAGGTTGCCGTTTTCGTCTCGCTTTCCTTCAACTCGCTTCAAACCTTTGCGCTGATAGTTTTCTTGCAAGTGTTTCAAGTTGATGATGATGCTGTTGCTGTTGTCCTCCAATATCTCGATCAACTCCAGCAGGGAAATTTTATCGCTGACTTTTACCCGATCGCCAATTTGATGATTTTGCAACACATCAGGCGCAAACACAGCCCGTTCCAAATCCTCCGTAAACTCGGCTATTTGGGCATTTGTCAAAGCTTTCGCGTGTTTTTCGGTCAAAGTAGCGTCGAAGGTGCTCGCCAGCGCATACTTCGCCGCATTCAAATTGCCATCAGCGAGGTTAGCTTTCGCAAAAGCAAACACCGACTCATCAGTTTGAGCAACCGGAACTTCTAATTTGTCATACTCATCTTTGGTGATTTGCTGATACTTGTAAAACAATCCCGCATCGTCTGCTTTCAGCCCGCAGATTTTCAGCGTACTCGATGAACCGCTGATTTTCTTGCCGCTTTTGGAAACAAAAACTTGATAATCGTATTCCTTAATTAACGGTTCTTCCAGCGGCGGCGCCACGGAATCACCTAACAGTTTTGTACTGTCGTACAGAGCATCATAAACCATTTTGACTTCGCCAGCCCGGATGCAATTTCCCGATAAAGTGTTGGCAATTTTTGAGAGCAGTTTGAAGTCAGCAGAAGCATAGGATATCGTGTTTGCAAACACATCCATCTCCTTAAGTTCGTTGCAAATTTCCGCTAGTTTCGCAGCTTCGGCATTAGGACTCGGGTCATTTGCATAACCGTCTGTGTGCAAGTTAATTGCTGTCACTTCTCCTGCTTTCACCAGAGATTTAGCAAGCTGCATCGACTGCGATATGCAGGTACAGCCCGCGGTTTGGATATTTTTAATTTGTTTGATGTATTGAGAGTCAATCTTCGTCACTTCTTGAATGGGAATTCGCTGGAAGTGACTAATTACGTCTCCATTGCCGGCGTAGGAAATGAGGCTGACAATTAGTTGGTAATTGTTGTATTCGTCTAAGGTCAAAAGCTTGACTAAGGTTTCTTTCAGCGGTTTTAAGTCATAATACATCGAGCCGGAGCGATCGATAATGATGATGCTGTGGGCGACGGATTTTTCGGGGATATCGCCGGGCTTTCTTTCGAGATTGAGGCGATCGACTAAATAGAATGCCTTTTCATTTCCGGCAAAATTATAGAGGGTAAATTTGGTGCGATTATTCGAGGCTGCTTGGCTGCTGGAACTTTTGACCTGAGATGATTGTTTTGCTTGCCGTGCCATACTTTCACCTATGTTGATTTATTCCTCAACACTATCCTGACACGCCCTTTTGTCGGTGTCAAGGCCTGTTGAGGAAAATTATCTGCTAGGCTGAATAAGCATTAATACTTAGTTATTGTAGGGAAGTGCGATCGGGTGCATCTGGATTTTTGCAAATATATCTGTAGGGGCGAAGCATGACCGCAATCAATATGGGATTATAACTA
>NZ_JAUBOJ010000606.1:0-2705 GCF_036700185.1 Microcoleus sp. BM001215392
CCTTGCATAAATATAGCCAGCTTTTCCATCTAAAAAGCCGAGCTGAATGAAGTAAAATAAAATAAATCGCAGCAGTGGTTTAAAAGGCAACCGCACCCAAACTTTTTTGAGAAATCGCTTCCGCTGCACGGCATCTCCAAATAGGTGAGCGCCAATAGTGCCGCTGTCGCCGCGACCGGTAAGAATATTGTAATAAACGCGAGCTTCCCAATTAGAATAACGGTTGTGACGCTCTATCCAGTGAAATAAATTGCGATAATCCTCGTGGATCATATCATGTTTTAAGTAGCCGACTTGACCTGCTAAAATTACGTGTTCGTGAACTTCGTTGTCACCTGTATTGGGGACGGATTCAGTGCCGAGATTTTCGTAACGGCCTTTTTGATGCTTGAACAAACGCAAATTCCAGTCCGGATAGCGGCCGCCATAACGCAGCCACTGTCCTAAAAAGAAGACTTTGCGGTTGAGATAGTAGCCGTCAAAACTTGGGTTTTCGATCGCGCGGGCGATTTCGTCCCAAAGTTCCGGGGGGATGCGTTCGTCGCAATCAACAATTAATACCCATTCGTTGCGAAAGGGCAGGTTGTCCAAAGACCAATTTTTCTTTTTCGGCCAGCGGTTGTTGAAGTAGAATTGAACTACTTTGGCGCCGCCGCTGATGGCAATTTCAACGGTGCGATCGCTGCTTTGGGAATCAACCATAAAAACTTCATCCGCTCTGGCAACGCTGGCCAGACACGCAGGTAGATTAAGTTCTTCGTCTTTTGCCGGAATGAGAACTGAAACCGGAATCTTTGATGAACTAGATGTCATAATCGAGTGCTTGAACCTGAATGCGGTCGATTTGTGGTGGATGAAGTGCGATCGGCACCGCCGCGCCGAGTTGGGCGGCGAGGGATATTGCCTATAGCCTAATGCCTGCTGGTCGATTTCGGTGCAAAAATCAGCCCGGGGATTGCGGCACTCAAATAACCGATTTGACCCCAGGCAAAAACGAAATTTTCAAAGCGCAGCCCTGGATCTTTAATGTATTTAAAAGACTTCCAGACACCCCTGAAGATTCTTTCACCCCCCCGCCCAAGCTGAGCAATACCGGCTCGATCGGACAATTGTTCCCGATAACACTCGCTGATGCCTTGCCACCACCCGCGCTCAAAAAACCAAGCTTTGTTGAGCCGTTCTGTGGAGACATGGTGCAGCACCAGGGCATCAGGGAGATAAACTACTTGCCAACCTAGCTCTAGTGCTAATTCTGTGGCGCGCAATTCTTCATTTGAGAGCAGCTTTTTACCAACTCTACCGAGTTTGACATCGAAACCGCCAATTTGTTCGAGAAAAGCGCGCCGGATCGAGTAGTTTACACCCCTAGGAGTCAAACCCGCAGCAGTGACGTACAGGCAAGCATCGCCCAAATCGTAAGATCCCAAGTTTTGGGCCAATCCGGGCGACAGCCAGTCGGGCCCAGAGACTCCACTAGGCCAGATCAGGTTAACTTTGCCACCGGCTACGGCTAGTTTTTGATTGCTTTGATAAGCTGCGTGCAGCACCCTGAGCCAATGGCGATCGGCAACTGCGTCGTCGTCGAGATAAGCTAATATTTCGCTGCGCGCTTCGATCGCACCGGTGTTCCGTGCTACTGACAGACCGATTTCCGGTTCCCATACGTACCTGAGGCGCGGATCGCCCAGTCTTGCTTCTACCACCTCGCGGGTGCGCGAAATAGAACTCTCGGGACTGGCATAATCGCTAGAAGCGTTATCCACTACTACTACTTCAAAGTTTTCGGGAAAATCCTGTACCAGCAAGCTGTCGATCGCCCCACCTAAATAGGCCGCCCGATTGTGGGTACAAATAATCGCTGATATCTGAGGAGGATGTTGCATAAATAACAGCTTGGGAAATACAGGGGGTTGTCGATCGACTTACTCTCATAAGAGCGCAACATTTAAATTAGCTAACTCCCTCTGAGTTGTCTAACTCTAGCTTACCGTCATCACAGATAAAGGTATGGAGGAAACGAGCCAAAATTTAGTTTTTTTTACCGGGAAGCGACCCCCAGGAATTCAGTCCCCGCCTTCTTGGTACTTGACTGTTTCACAAAATGTCTATTATAATGCGATCGATTACAAAAATTTTCAATTGTTTTTGCTATCCAACTTCCCATCATTAAAATTTGCTCTCCGGCACAATTGGATGTAGCACTTTTGTGTATTAATTGCTTATTTTTTTGATAAAAAAAGCTCGATATCAATATAAAAATAAAGTTGAATACAATGAAAAGTATCGAATGCTTGACCGCTGTAAATCAATACGCAAAATTTAAATTTTTGAATTAAATATTATAATAAAGATTTAAGATTCCGGATATCCCAAAACCATTAAGTATTTGCTAAGTCAGTCACCAGTTCAAATTTTAATTTGAAAATATTAGTTTTGTGACTTTGCTGCGGGTTCGCCCAAGATTCAAATTTAGTCAGTCATTGCCATCTCAAACTGTTTGGGTAAAATGGTAAGCTATTTGGGAGTTAAATTGCAGAGATGGAAGGCAGGCGGGAGCAAATCTATCTAAAACTTTTCTTGATTGTTGAGGCACAATTTAAATGTAGAACAGCTTATAGCATTTCGATCGATACCTCAATTTCTCAATCCCCCGGGTGCATCTGGCGCAAGGCAAATATGTTTGTAGGGGCGAAGCATGACCGCAT
>NZ_JAUBOJ010000607.1:0-2694 GCF_036700185.1 Microcoleus sp. BM001215392
TAAACCCCTGCCTCATAGCGAAAGTCGGTTGAAACCGACTATAGATTTTAGATTTAAAATTGAGGATTAAGAAGTTGATTTAATTGGCTCTTCAGTCCTCTTTGAGAGGACTTTCGTTATGAGACAGGGAATTAATTCCCTGTCGGACTGTGGGACTTACAAACAATATCGATGCAGCGATCGATATTAAATCGATTTGAGATTTGAGATTGGGAATTAAGGCTGTTATCTCGATCGCTTCCTATAGCGCGTCTAAATCATTTATGCAATAAGTTAATATTGTTACCCGATCGGCTCACATTCGCTCGAATGCAATGCCGATTACTCGATTGCGAGATCGTTGGCATTTTTGAAAATCGATCGAATTGCATGACTCATTTAGACGTGCTATATTTACTTACTTAAGTGAAATATTGTGAGAGTTGCTTGGTTAGATTATCTGGGCAATTCTGTTGTGCCTTTACCGCAAATAACCTCACCATTTTGATAAATTGGTTCCGCTGGCTCATCTAGCTCATCTTTTCGTTTAACTCTAAAGAAAGGGCGCTTTTCAGTTTCGCAAAGTATAGTTACAGGTATAGTTACAGTTGTCCTTTCATCTCGATCGGCATTGGGTGCTAATTCTTTATCAGGAAAAAGAAAAACACCGCCGACATAATTCTTAAGAGTCTTGCTCTTGGAAATTGCATAATAAAATGATGCTGTCTGAGTGGTACGAATTGAATATTTGTAGTTGTTTGTTTCTGTTTTAATGCCAAGTCCCAAAGCATCAATAGAAGTGGCAAAAGCATTGTTTTCTGCAAAATAAGCTTGCTGGGTTCTGTTCATTAAAGAAACATACTGTTTGCCTTCTCCCTGCTTAACATTCATTAGCCAACTCGTAGATGTTCCGACCAATATCTCAACTTGCTTATCATTAAATCCAAAAGAAAAAAATAATCCCGATAATAATGGCATAACGATGCCAATTAATCCAATGAACACAACCAATAAGCCGCCTCCACCAACCTTGAGTAAAACGATACAAACATCGAGTAAAATGCTATATGAATCAGGCTTTTGCTTCCGCATGGTATTTTATCCTTTCTATTTGCAGTCAGAACTTCGGTGCTGAGAATGTCGATCGCATTCAGCGATGCACAGCCTCTGGATCAGCGTTACCAGGCAGAGCCTGGTAACGAGAATAACTAGAAAAATGGTGATGAACAAAAATCTAAGCTCGCAATTTTTTTGCCTCTTTTGGATCGAGGGCTTTCGGCTGAATCGCTTGAGTACCGATCGCAAAATCGCGTAATTCAACTCTCGTAAACTTTACTCCCCAAGGATCGGTGATTGTATCCAACTCCTTCACTAAAGCATTATTTATTTGATGGCGAGCGTCGTAAAGTTCCTCTACAGCTAATTTACCAATTTCAGTCCGAATTGCCAGAATCAGCATATTGAACATGGCTTCCTTGAGATTTTCTACCTTGTAGCAAGCTTTTTCTAAGTTAATGATTCGCCAGTACACGATAAAATCAACAGTGATAGCAACGCGATCGCGAGTTTTACATTGTTGCGGCGCTAGGTATAAAATTTGCTCGCGCAGAGTTTGTGTATAGGCGACTTTTTCGACAAAGGGAACCAGAAATGTCAAACCAGGTTCCAGTTTTTTGCGATCGTACTTTCCAAAAACTTCTACTAAAGCTTCGTCTCCTTGACGGACGATTTTCATGCTGCTGGTTAAGGATACTCCGGTGATTGCTAAAAATACCATCAACAAATATTCAGACATAGTGAATCTCCTATTAAACAGTTGACAGTTGACAGTTGACAGTTGACAGTTGACAGTTGATAGTGATTTCTTAGTCCGCGAAGGCGGACTTTGTTTGTGTAGAAGCGATTTCAATCGCCGTCTAATAAAAGAAGTAACAACCCAAGATTTAGCCATGAATGCGCATTAATTTGTCAGGTATCACAATCAGCGTGTTTCCTTCGCGCCGCAAAACGTAAACTTTTTGTTGGGCTGCGATTCCCTGGAAATCTTCATTTCGGGCTTTCCACGAAACACCTTCATACATCACCATTCCAATTTCTCCAGATAAAATTTCGGAGATAGTTGTGGCTTCGGTTGCTTCAGGAATCACAAACTTTTTGCGAACAATGAAAACTGGTCTGATCCAGATACTCAAGGCGAGAGAGATTCCCATCCAGTAGAATATCTGCCAGTCAAAAGCTTCATACATGACGTTCGCCCAACTAAACTGAAATGCGATCGACCCTCTCCACAAAACAAAGGATGAGATTAATGCAGCAGCCCCCATCATCAGCAGGTAAAACCTGTATCTTTGGGGCTGAGTTTTTTGGATAAATAGATCGATCGCACTCAGCACAATTCCCAGCAGCAACCAAAACAGCGGCGGCGTGAAAGCGAAACCTGGTTGATTAGTGGCGGATGCCAGCGACCAAATTAGGATAGAATGCACAATGCTGTTACCTCGTTTTGATGTGATTCAACCTTGTTATTTCTCATCTAATCAGGTGGCTATTTGAGTTGGCGACTGAGTTCTTCGAGAATTCATCGACTTTTCATCGACTTTTTATTGACTTTAGGGACGGTTGGCAGTCAATTTAAGGTCAAACCCGCAGGGAAAGCAGTTCGTCAGTCCGGCAGTCCGGCAGGGGTTTAAACCCCTGCCTCATAGCGAAAGTCGG
>NZ_JAUBOJ010000608.1:0-2680 GCF_036700185.1 Microcoleus sp. BM001215392
CTCTTCCGATCTGGGGGGGGTTCTTGGCAAATCTGCGACATTCCGTGGCATCCTGATATCGTGCCCGTGGTAGCGATTCCCGATTTTGAACTTTCTACAGCCGAAGCGCGCCGAGTTTTGCCAACAGAGTACAGCAGGGCTGATGCGATTTTCAATGCCGCACACCTCGGTTTGTTGGTGCGGGCTTTGGCTGCGGGCGATCGAGATTGGCTGCGCTGCGCCCTCCAAGACAAAATTCACCAGCCTTACCGCCAATCGCTGATTCGGGGATATGAAGCGGTACAACAAGCTGCGTTGAATGCAGGAGCCTGTGGGATGGTAATTAGCGGTGCGGGGCCGACGCTTTTGGCTTTAACGGATGTTACTAATGCTGATGCTGTTGAGAAAGCGATGGCGGCTGCTTGGATGGAATTTGGGGTGAAGGCTGATGTCAGGGCGATCGCGATCGATACCCAAGGATCGCAAGTTTCGACTCAATTAAGTTAGTTTACTTAAACGATCGTTCAATTCCCCTACCAACCATTCTTTCTCAGTTTGCGGTAAAAATAACCCAAAACAATAGTTGCGCGAATTGGCGCGAATCCGGCAAAAAGTTATCGATTTTTTGAGCAATGGCAGATGAATTCCGCTCAACTTTACCCGCTGGATATCTTGAGGACTGATTTGAATTGGTCTGATGAATAGACGAGAAGCAATCCTACACAACCACATCAAAGCATAAAACACGATAAATATTATTATAGCTTGGATTGATATAAATAAAAATTGCTCCAATAATTTATTTAGCCAGTCGGCTGCGTATTTAAACAACGGATAGCCTATGTTATGTAGGCCTACAAAAAATCCCAGAATCAAAGATAAGAGAAGTAAAACTTTATAACTCAGATGAATAAATTGGAAAAAAATTTTGAGTTTGCTAGGGAAACGAGCGGGGTATATATTGATGAATAACCACCGTTTAGCGTCAATTAAAATAATTCGGGATTGGGGCGATCGCTTAAACATTTTTTCGGGATTAATCCCGCTTGGCTGTTCCCCTCGCAACGCTGACAAAGCATCTTTTGCTGAGTGAAATCTATCTTCAATTGCGGGTTCAATTATCTTCTCTAGCCAGTCAGCAAACTCTGTTGAAATAGAGACGATCTCGCGGAATTTTATCTTTTGCTTTTGTCTGGGTAAATCAGATGGAAATTTCTGGGTTAACAGGAAAAGCAGTGTTGTGCCTAATCCATACAAATCAGTTGATAATACAGCTTTTCCTCTGAATTGTTCTGGTGCCATGTAACCGTAGGTTCCGACAACGGTACTGCCTCCAGTAACGGTATGATGGTAAGTATTTTGAACTGCGCCAAAATCCACTAGGAAGACTCGCCCATTTTTTTGCAGAATAATATTTTGGGGCTTGATATCTCGGTGGATCGCAGGAGGTAACAGCGATTGCAGATAAACTAGAATTTCTAGCAATTGATAGGCGATATGACGAACTTGCGCTTCATTTGGTTTCCAGCCATTTTCTATCAACTGTGCGAGAGATTTTCCCGGTGCAAGTTGTTGGGCGATATAAAAACAACGATCTTGGTCAGTATCAACTTGAAAGTAGTCAATGTAGCGAGGAATTCCCGGATGATTCAATCCCGATAAAGTTTTTGCTTCTCGTTCAAATAACTCGATTTTCTTCCATTCAGTTGTCAGGCGCAGGGATAAAGCTTTGAGTGCAACTTTTTGATTGCTGTTTAAATCTACAGCAGCATAGGTGATTCCAACTCCACCCTCTCCTAATTTGCCGATAATGCGATATCTTTCAGCAATGATTTTTTCCGATTGTTGTAGTGTTTCCATATTTTTTTTGCTTGGGTTGATTGTGGATAATTAGTCGGTCGCGCCGCGAGCTCTGAGTATTTTGGCTGCTGGGTCTCGGTCGGGGTTCCAGTTGGTTTCTGCTATCTTTAGCGGCGTTTCACCATAGCAGTTTGTAGCGTCAATTTTTGCACCTTTAGCAATCAGTAATTTTAAGATTTCTACAGTGCCATAATGTGCGGCTTTGTGCAGGGGAGTTGTGTTACACAACATATCTCTATTATTAACATCTGCACCGTTTTTAATTAGCAGTGCAGCAATATCATTGTGTCCGATCGCGATCGCTTGATACAATGGAGTTTGACCATCCTCATTTCTAATGTTAACCCTCGCACCTTTAGCAATTAGCAGTTCAGCGATATCTTGAGATCCTTGAGCAACAGCAAGATGCAGGGGAGTTTGAAGTAAGTTATTTTTGGCATTAACGAATGCACCTTTGGCAATGAGTTGTTTTGCTACATCCTCAAGTTTGAAATCGACAGCGATATGCAGTAAAGTTCTGCCTTCTTTGTCTTCACTATTAACATCTGGGTTTTTACTAATTAGCAGCGCCACTGTATCCTGAAGTTTCAGGTCTACGGCGATATCCAGTGGAGTTTTTCTTTGATTATCCTGGATATTAATTTCTGCACCTTTAGCACTCAGCAATTTTAAGATTTTTACATTGCCATAATGTGCGGCTTTGTGCAGTGGAGTTGTGCCAGATCCATCTATATTATTGACATCTGTACCGTTGTTAATTAGCAGTGCAGCAATCTCATTGTGTCCCATTGGTGACAAGTTAAGGAAAAAAGGAAATTGTCAAGGGTAGTATTTGGATGGG
>NZ_JAUBOJ010000609.1:0-2678 GCF_036700185.1 Microcoleus sp. BM001215392
TAATAACTTATCTGCGGTCATGCTTCTTCAGGCTTCAAAAACCAGATGCACCCGGATTTGATTTCCAGACTGAACAAGTGCGATTTTAATTTTTTAAGCGATACAGCACTGACTCAGTATAAAAATCTTTTCCAAAAACTGGTTGTAGCGGGCCCTCGGGACTTGTCAGCCAAGATAAAGCTTGTTTGGTATAGTAGTCTGTTTCAGTCAGGGGGCCGAATCCCACGGTACTTATTTTGTGCTTTCGCAGGTTCTCAATCCATGCAGAAAGTCGATCGGCTCTAAACGGCACATATAAAACTTGTCTGTCCAAATTTTTGCCGTAAAACAGGTAGCTGCGGGAACTCAAATAGAAGCCGATTTTTTGATCTGGTACTGTATGCCGATCGATATACTCGTAAATGTTGCGATAGAGTTCGGCGCGAGCAACATCCCGCTTTTCCCGAGCCACCCAACTCGCACTTACCATCAATGCTATGCAGATACCAACGATCGCGATCTTACTCGACTTTTTGAGCTTTGGAAGGGAATTTTTCAACCACATCAAGCGAGGATGGTGCTTGAACACAATCCAAGCCAGCAGCAGCAATCCAATATATAGTAACGGATATATCCCTAAATGCTGCCAACTAGGAGCTAATATTTTTGTTGTTTGATGGAGGGCTGCACCGAAGTTAGATTTAAAGGTGTCAATCAACCCGCTACCCCAAATAATACTGGTGCCGCTAAAAGAAGCATTTTTAATGATATCAAAAATTGTGCTGCTGACAATTCCTGAAATGCTGCTAATTACCACAACTGTTACCACAATTTGATTGCGAGTTTTTAACTTAGTTGCTGTAGCTGCGGCTGCGATTCCCAGCAAGTTTAAAAAGGGAAATCCGTATCTGAGATTGAAACCGAGTAAAGGGGTGATTTGACCGATCGACTCTCCGCCAGTACCCGAGGTGTAAGGTGTAACGAGATACAGAATTCCTGTGCTAGCCAGCAGTACCAGAAGTATGATATTATTTTGCTTGCTAATTTTAGTTTTACCTTGAAATAATGCCAGAGGTGCTGCTAAGGCCTGAAGTGCGATCGCTATAAATGGCAGTTGCAATCTCACGATAATTTGCCAGCCGAGAGTTTGCCAGTGAGCAAGATTCCTGGGATTGAATTGAGCTGCTAAAGTGCTTTGCCAAATCCTGAAAGACGGCGCAACTGGCGGCGCTGGTATCGTAGGTGCTGGCTGCTGTACCGGAGGTATCGGAGATGGTATCGGAGATGGTATCGGAGATGGTATCGGAGATGGTAGGGGTACGGGCTGTAAGGGAACTTTAATCTCGCGGGAATCGCCGACAGGATAATTGACGTGGAGCAGGTTTCTGGCATACCAAAAACCTCCTAAAAACAAGCAGCAAACTATGCCGCCGAGCAAGACTGGTTTGAGGTGGCGAATTCGGAAATTGCCGGCGGCGCGCAAAAAGTTGTTTGAGGTGCGAGCGATCGCAGTAAGCTGTTGTTGGTGGCGCGCCCTAGCTATAGAAGCTGTTGGTACGTCTTGATTGGTGACTGCGGAATTTTGCTCGACTGCGAATCTTTTAATTTCTAATATTGCTAATCCTCCTAAAAGTGAGACTGCATAGATTAATCCGGTGATTTTTATTCCGGCTAGCATTCCTGCTGTTGCCAAAAATAAGGATAGTTCCGAGGTCGATCTGCTGCTGAAATAGGACAAACCGAAATACAAACTCGCTGTAAATATGGCAGCTAGCGGTAAGTCAGGGTGAATGGTGTTAACTTGGTTAAGCACCATCGGCACTGTCAATACTAAAGATGATGCTGCCATAGCGTGAATTCGGCTGGCTCCAAATTTTATGCTCAATAAATAGATGGCAATTCCTTCAATTATCCAGGCAATTAGCAGGGGACAAGCTGCGACAAAATCTTCTCCGAAGGGGATGAGGCACAAGGCAGATAAAACGTGCCAGTTGTAGGGATATATTCTGGCTTGCTCTTGTTCAAAAATCCAATTTCCGGCGGCATCTAGTAGGGTAAATGAGTGGGTTTGATACCAGCGGGCGATCGCCGGCAGGTGAAACCACAATGAGTCATAATTGGTTGTGGGTTTGGTGGTGAGAGTGTCCCACAACACAAATCCTGCAAAAGCGCCACTACCGACAATCAGGAGTTCGCAGGGGTTCAGAGGTTGCTTGAGTTGGGGCGCCTGCCAGTGCCACAAGCTAAAAGCTCGGTTTTTTTGGGCAGAAATCGCGATTGTGCCGATCGCAAAAAGCACAATTTCTGCTATCATTAATTCAGCCAGATTTAGACGCTCTGCACTTCCTAAAATCAGACCAGTACAAACTTGTACGGTGCTCCATCCCGTCAGAATTACTAGCAGAAAATGGGGCAAGGAACAGTTACGGTTTTCCTTGTGATTCAATTCGGCAAGAGACAAGCTTAATGGGAGCGGCCCGATCGCCACAATCAGAAATAAAATTAATTCCCACCAATGCTGCACTATGAACATAGGCTGCAAGTTACCAATTGTTATTTATTTTTCCACATTACTAGGCTCTAGCTGGCAAACAGTCTGATGAGAAGAATGCAAGTTTTCAGATTGTCTGAGGGCTTGAATTCCGGGTGCATCTCATTTTTGCAAATATCTTCGTAGGGGCGAAGCATGACCTCCGTAA
>NZ_JAUBOJ010000610.1:0-2667 GCF_036700185.1 Microcoleus sp. BM001215392
GGGGGTTAGGGGGGGTTCCAGATGCTTTAGGAGTAAACCGAATAATAGTTTTGTTAAATCGCGCCGAGTTTTCGTAGCGATAGGCGTCTTCGATAGTTTGAGACAGAGTTTCGGTGTTGATTGGCCCGGTATTGGCGGCTGGTTTGTGTTGAATGCCGATCGCACTTTGAATCTGTTGGCCCCCAACCGCATTCCCCGCCGAGGCCGGAGTAGTTGCTAGTTCTTTAATCACCGTATTGGGAAACCATTTCAGCTTCCCTTTGCCTTTTTCTGCCGCATCTTGCAAAATGTCAGATAGAATTTTGTGGCCGTTGTAGGGCATGAAACAGGAATAGCTAACCCAACAGCCACCGGGATTTAGCCTCCCGTAATGTTCCTTGATTCGCTGCCGCAATTCTAGGTAGCCGCGGGGGTAAAATAAGAGCGATCGCTGAGTCTCTCTTTCGTCTAGTGCCGAGGTTCCCTGGGAGGAAATTTGACCGCCCAGCCAGTCAGTAATTTCTGTGATGCAAACGGTGCGCCCCGCCAGCAAACCTTCGTAGGCGGTAGCAGCACCTGCTAGCCCGCCGCCTGCTACGAGAATGTCGCAAGTTTCGTCTTTGTCGGGATTGCGAGGAAGCGCAGCCAAGGCTGGGGTAATAGCCGAGATCGAGGTAATCAGGCTGAGGGTGAAGGTGACGAGCGATCGACCTTTGAGCGAAGAAAATAGATACCGTCGCAGTTTCATCGGAGATTGTGGAATTAATTTAGACATAAGTGAACAACACTCATCGCATCCAAATGTTTATTTTGCAGTATACTGGTATTTCGCGCTACTGTCAGGGCAAACTTGTTTTATATAATAGGCATTAATACCATCAATAACTATAAAAAAGCAGGATAAACCTTATGCTCAGAATCGGTAATTTTTTTAGGTCATTGATTCCTTTTGATAGTTTAACAATTACGACAAGTTTAACTTTTTCGGAAACTTTGCAGAGGTTGGACGAAGTTGTAACTCCTCCCAAACTTTTTAGAATAACTCTACCCTTCGGCCCGCCACCTGCAAAACCTTATGAAGGAACAATTTCTGGCAATACCTTTAAAATCAGCCGCATCATCACCGGGCGCAATTCATTTTTGCCAATGATCAAAGGAGAGATTTATTCTCAACCGTTTGGTTGTTCCATCAAAATCAGGATGAGTTTACATAATATAGTCTTAGCATTTATAATTCTTTGGCTGTGGACAACAGGCTTTATTGGAATGTTTTCTTTATGTGTTTGGATCGTAGATCGCTCGGTGGGGCCAATATTTATACCAATTTTAGGAATGTTTCTTTTTGGGTGGTTTTTGTGCTTGATTCCATTTAAAATTGAAGCAAAAGCAGCTAGAAAATTTTTATCTGTTCTCTTAACATAAAGAGCAGACAGCGGTTGAAACCAGGTTTATACAAAAAAATCTGACGGGAGCAGGTTGAAAAGTGTAAGATTAAAAAAAATCTGGGTTCATCGGCATTAATTCGCGGTAAAAAAAGCTAAATTTATGCGTCAAAACGAACTAAAACAAAAAATCAAACAAGGCGAAACAGTCCTCGGTTTATTTATGAACTGCGCCTATCCCGCATTCATCGAAATCTGCGGTCACGCGGGATTTGATTTCGCCGTCATCGACATGGAACACGGCCCCCTGCACCCGCTTGCTGCTGAAGATTTGTGCCGCGCCGCCGACTGTAGCGGAATTGCACCGATTGTCCGCGTCCGCAAAAACGACGGGCCGCAAATTCAACGAGCTCTTGACATCGGCAGCGCAGGGGTTCAAGTACCTCAAATAGAAAGCAAAATCGATGCCGAAATCGCTGTCAAAAGCGCTAAATACAGTCCTCAGGGCGCGCGAGGCCTTTCTTTCGCTACGCGGGCGGGACTGTACACCGCCGCAGGTACAAATATCACGGACAAACTTAACGAAGAATCATTGGTTGTGGTTCATGTCGAAGGTAAAGGTGGCATCGACAATCTCGCAGAAATTGTCACCGTCCCACATATTGATGTGATTTTTTTGGGGCCTTACGATTTGTCACAGTCGATCGGCATTCCGGGCCAAGTCCGCGATCCGCGAGTCATCGACATGATGCAGGAAGCAGTTCAAACCATCCGCAAAGCAGGTAAAGCGGCCGGTACTTTTGCCGAAAATCCCGAAATCGCCAAGCAATGGATTGATGCTGGCGTTCAATACGTTGCACTTGGGGCCGATGTTGCCGTCTTCCTGCGGGCCTGTCAGTCGCTGGTAAAAGCAGTGCGCAGTTAAGAAGAAGGAAGTTCGGCAACGAGCAATGTACAAGATGTAACGGATGGAAGTCCGGCCTTACTGGCAGTGTACAAGATGTAACGGGAGCATCTCAGTTTTGCATTTACAGTGCTGTCCCCGCTCAAAAAAGGTTCGTAGTACGTCAGTAGTGTCCGCTCTTTAAAAAATGCTTGTTGCAAAACTGAGATGCTCCCGATGTAACGGATGTAACGGATGTAACGGATGGAAGTCCGACGAAAGTCGGAAGAAGGAAGCTTTTGAGCGAGCCGTATTTTACGTTTAATTAGGTGAATTTACTTAATATATCAAATTCGGTGAGAGCCGAATAGACAAGATTGCATAAGTCTTCGATCGATACAGAAACCGCAGATGTCAGACAGA
>NZ_JAUBOJ010000611.1:0-2659 GCF_036700185.1 Microcoleus sp. BM001215392
TTTTTAATTAAGATTTGTTGAATTTGGATGTTGCGAGAGGGCGATCGATGGTTAATTTTGGATTAAATTGGATGTCAATCCTCGGTATTGTCGATCTAGCTTTGGCGATCGCATATCTCGTTACAGCGGTATTGAATGCGGGAATGCGATCGCGACTGATTGGCGGTTTGGGGATAACTCTGTACATCATTCAAGGATTGATGGCAATTGCGATTTTGCCCTTCTGCGGTTTTATTTTATTGTTTAATGGATGGCGGCTAGATCCGATTTTGGCAACTCAGCAATTTTTGCTGCATATATTGTTGATTTACTTGGCATTTAAAGATGCTTTTATTTTCGGTATAGTTTCTCGACAATCTCAGCGGTGATTTGTTAGGATAGTTAAGGGCGATCGTACTTATGCCAAAAAAGATTAGAGAAATAAAAAGTATGCTGCTGAAAGCAGGATTTACTTTCCGTCCCGGAAAAGGCAGCCATACAAAATGGTATCATCCCCTGCTTTCCGGTGCTTTAACTCTATCGGGCAAAGAAGGAGATGATGCCAAAGCTTACCAGGAAAAAGACGCAGCTAATGCGATTAAAAAAGTACAAGAACTAGAAACAGAACGGGAGGAACAATAACAGTGAAAACTCGCTATACTATAGTAATCCAATGGTCTAACGAAGATGACTGTTTTGTTGTCAGTCTTCCCGAATGGGGAGAGTTTTCTCACACGCACGGAAATAGTTATGAAGAAGCACTCAAAAATGCTATGGAAGTTTTAGAACTTTTGATAGAATCGTGCTTAGAAGATGGCCAACCTCTGCCAGAACCTCAGATATTTGGAAAGACACTGCTGGCAGCATAAAATATACGATCGTCCCTTAATTATTATGGAATTCAACTACTCTTACAAAGGCAGCACCGGAGTCACAGAAAGCGGCGGCAATACCCAAATGTCTTTCTCTCCCGACACCAAACGCCCGCCCACTTATTTTATCGGAGAATTGCGTCAAAACGTCGCTTTTCGCGAAGCAATTAGCGCTTTGCACGATGTCGTTGTTTCCGATATGCGCTTCAAACCCAAAGACAAAACAGCTTATAAAGAATGGGTAGCACAACAGCAGGAAATCGACTGGCAATTAATCGCCTGCCGCCAACAAAAAGTTGCCCAAAAAATTCAGCCGCTGCAAGCTGAGTTAAACAATTTAAATAAACTTCAATACCAACGTTTGGCACCTTTTTATCAAGCCCAGCGGCAATACTTTGACTACCTTTATCAAAAAGACCGCGATGCTTGGTTTGTCCTAGATCCGGTTATTACTGTTCATCCAGACGAGGTATTTTTCGAGTGTTTCAGTCAAGATGAGTCGAGTTACGGGCGCCTCGGTGCCAGCTACGAAGTGTTTAAAAATATCAGCGAGTTTGCTTGCGGCACGACTAACATCGACTACTCCGCAGCGCTTTATGATGAATTTCAAAAAATCCGCAGTTACAAGACTACTTCCCTGCAAGTAGACCCCTCGGGTTTTGAAGTTCAGACGGTGAATGAGGATATTTTTAAAGAAGTTAAAATAGACTTACCCGACAGTTGGGTGAGAGGATTTTTGCAAGTTAGTTCGGCAATGTCTTTGCCGGCGGTGCGGTTTGATTTGCACCCGATGGATATCCACAATATTTGTTTTGTTCTGCGCCGCCACAAGGAGAAACAAGGCCCGCGCAGTATGCGCTACATCCTGAAGCCGGCCGAACCGGTGCGGGTGATTTTCGATCCGTGGGGGACGGAAGTTGTTTGCGCGCGATCGATCTATACTGGTTCGCAAGAGCAAGAAATTCGCATTTGGGGAAGGCGCCGCCTTCACATTCTCGAAAGACTGATTCCCGCCGCCAAAAAGTTCACAGTTCACCTGTTGGGAACGGGAATGCCTTCGTTTTACGTCGCCGATTTGGGCGATATGTCATTTACCCTAGGATTGTCGGGATGGAGTGCCAATGATTGGTCGCAATCCGGTAACTTTGATTTAATGGCACCCCGCGCCGATGTTGATGGTTGGACGCAACAATTAATCTTTGATGCGCTCAAGGAAAATTGGGTAGAAACTGCTGATAGTTTGGCAACAAGACTGAAGTTAAATCGGGCGTCAGTGTTGGGTGCATTGAGTGCCTACACGCAAGCGGGAAGAGCAATTTACGATTTAAACAAACAGGTTTATCGAGTGCGGGAATTGAGCCGAGAACCTTTGCCGCTAGAACGGTTGAGATTTGCCAATGAAAGAGAATCAAAAGCAACTGAATTTTTGAGTGAAAATGCGGTACAAGTGACAGATTTTACCAGCGATTCTTCCGGTGCATTCACTGTGCGAGGCACTGTCAAAGACCTGGAAAAAACTTTGAATCCACACTTGACAATTGATGCAGACGAGCGTATGATTGAGGCAGAATGTACTTGTAATTGGCACCAGCAAAACAAGCTGTACAAAGGCCCTTGCGAACACATTTTAGCACTGCGAATGCAACACGCACGTCAGTGTCAATAACTTAATAAATCGCGCGTTTAAATTGGTAAACAGCCTTGCAATCCGGGCGGTGGATCGCCGTCCTTGCGCTTAGTCTAGACAAGCATCACTAGCCTGCTCTTGACTGTGCGGGGCTTCAGGTACTGTTGGTGTTGCGGTGTGG
>NZ_JAUBOJ010000612.1:0-2659 GCF_036700185.1 Microcoleus sp. BM001215392
ACAGCCTTTCTCAAAAAAGTGAGGTATGCCCGCTAATCTTATGCCCGGTTTGGCCCATGTCCTATGCCCCATGCCCATGCGTCCGCGAATCTTTCTGAGAAAGGCTATATGATATATATAATTTAAAATCTGACTTTTGTAAAAGCCATGTCTCAAGCAACATTAACTGATGTTTCCTTAGATCCAATATTAGAGCGCTTGACGCAACTTGCCCAACTAGAACCTGACTGGGATTCTTATGGTGCATTGCCAGTTTCGCCCGTTGCTTTTGTAAAAGCCTGTCAGTTGCTCATTCATGTCAAATACTCTCTTTCGTCTTTAGTTGGCGATCGCATTTTACCCTATGATGCAACACCAATTGCTAATGGTAGCCTACAACTGGAATGGCGAAGCCCACACGGCAATCTAGAAGTGGAAATTAAACCCGATCAGAGTTTCAGCTATCTACTAATTAAGGGAGAAGGAAACGAGAGAAAATTTGAGGAAAAAAACCAGGTGTCATTATCGGAAGTCCTGAATGTGGTGTCTCAGCTATTGATTCCATAAGTCAGGATGAGATAATGCTAGAAGAAATTGGAGACAATGATATTCTTTATCGTCCGATTCCTAATGTACATCTTTATACTGTCTCTGAAATCTAGCTATGGTAAAATCTCGCAAACTGGAATCACTTCTCGCGGAACTACAGCAGATTCGCCCCAATCCTACTACGTTAGAAGCCATGCTTCTACTGCGCCAACTACTGACATCTAAGCAACCAGTTGCGATCGCCCAAGCAGCAAAACTGATCGCAGAGGCAGAACACTACAGCCTAATTCCCGACATGGTTGCCGCGTTTGAATGGGCGATGACGAAGCCAAGTGAGCGAGATCCAGGTTGTATTGCTAAGTTCAAACTTGCAGATGCACTCTATCGATTGGAATATAGTAACGAAGATTTGTTTTTGCAAGGCATTCGATATGCGGGCACTTCAAGTGATAGGGCTGCGCCATTACGAAGTGTCTGTGCATTAGGACTCGTCAGAATGAATTACCCCGATGTGATGAGCGAGTTAGCGGATTTGCTTGCTGACTCGGAATCTGATGCACGAATTGGCTCTGCACGAGCCATTGCCTATACCGGAAATTTGTCAGGTGTTCCACTTCTACGGTTACGAATCAAGCTTGGCGATAGTGCACCTGTTTTATTGGAGTGTTTTCTGGCATTGCTGCACTTATCCCCAACACAATCCTCGATCGATTTAGTGCGTTCTTTTCTAGTGATTCAGTCACGGGCTGAGGATCATAGCGAGATTAGTGATATCGTAGAAGCCGCAGCCTTAGCATTTGGAGAATCCCGATTACCGGAAGCATTTGATATTTTGCGAATTTGGTGGGAGTCTGTCAGTATTCCAGAGCTTCGCAAAACGGGATCGATCGCAATCTCGCTTCTCAGAAACGATGAGTCAGTTTCGTTCCTATTATCCCTAATTCAGAGCGGTACTCTGGTGGATGCGAAAAACTCGATCGCAGCCTTGAGTGTTTATCGTGAGAATCAAGCACTTTGGCAACTTGTTCGCGAACGCATTGAACAACGGGGAGAACCAAGCCTCCTGAGCATGGTTGATTGACGCTCCCTGATCGGTTGCGTTACCAAAACTTTTTGAGTACAAAAGAGTTGACCTGCCTCCTTCCTCGCAGGCGATCGCACTTCACGACTCAACCAATAATCAGAGAGCATATAATAAATAAAATCCGCAATCAAAATTGACAGAATTAATGAAAATCGCCACCTGGAACGTCAACTCAATTCGCACCCGCATCGAACACGTTACTGGCTGGTTGCAAACAAACTCCCCAGACGTTCTTTGCCTGCAAGAAACCAAAGTTATAGACAAAGACTTTCCCCTAGAGCCCTTCACCAACCTCGGCTACAACTGCTACATTTCCGGTCAAAAGTCCTACAACGGCGTTGCCATTTTTAGCCGATCGCCCTTAACGCAAATTAGCACCGGATTTGCCCCCATTCTCGGCGACGCAACCGTCGGCAGCTTCGACGAACAAAAGCGCCTCATAGCCGGAGTTATAGACGATATTTGCATCATCTCCGTATACGTTCCCAACGGTTCGGAGGTAGGCTCCGAGAAGTATGAATACAAACTACATTGGCTCAAACTGCTGCAAGAATACCTAAAAATAGCACTAGACAAATCGCCCCACCTGTGCATTTGCGGTGACTTCAATATCGTACCGGACGATCGGGATATCCACAATCCCAAAGCTGCTGCAAACTCCGTTGGACTATCAATACCCGAACGCCAAGCATTAACAGAAATCACCGAATTAGGATTAAGCGACCCCTTTCGCAAATTCACATCAGAAGGGGGGCATTATAGCTGGTGGGACTACCGCGCCGCCGCATTTTTGCGCAACAACGGCTGGAGAATCGACCACCATTATCTCAGCCCTCCCCTCTACGAAAAAGCCAAAAGTTGTATAATAGATATTGCTCCCAGAAAATTAGTCAAACCCAGCGATCACGCCCCCGTAATTGTCGAAATTTGATTTATAAGTTATAAGGTTAATAACAAGTGATACCAATTTTTTATGAGGTTCCCTAGAATCCGATCCCCCCTAGCCCCCCTTAATAAGGGGGGGACAAGATTCAGATAAAAGTCCCC
>NZ_JAUBOJ010000613.1:0-2653 GCF_036700185.1 Microcoleus sp. BM001215392
GGGGGACTTTGAGAATACTCTTGTCCCCCCCTTGTTAAGGGGGGTTAGGGGGGATAGAAGGCCTAATAATCCAACAGTAGATAGGTACTCGGCTTGACGTGTTTGTTGACACCAATCGATATGAAGTTATTACTACGAACGGTACTATGGTCACAGATAAAATTATTGTTCCTTTGGATGTCCCCAGTCAGGAAAGTGCGATCGCACTTCTGGACAAACTGCCCGATGTATCATTCTGGAAAGTTGGTTTAGAGTTATTCGTTAGCTGCGGCCCTGCAATTATCGAGATTCTGAAAGAGAGGGAAAAACGGATTTTTCTAGATTTGAAATTTCACGATATCCCGAATACTGTGGCGGGTGCTTGTCGGGCTGCTGCCAAGTACAATGTGGATTTATTGACTATCCATTCTACTTGTGGTAAAGATGCTTTAAAAGCGGCACAGTCAGCTTTAGTAGAAGGAGCGGCGGCTGTCGATAAACCGACTCCTAAATTGATTGCAATTACTCTGTTAACGAGTTTGAATTCGCGACAGTTAGCTTTTGAGTTGAAAATACCTTTAGAGTTGCCGGAATATGCTTTGCACATGGCATTGTTAGCAAAAGAAACGGGTTTAGCTGGTGCTGTTTGCTCTCCCCAAGAAGCGGAACAGTTAAGAATGAGTTGCGGGGATGATTTTTTGTTGGTTTGTCCCGGCGTGCGTCCAAAATGGGCCGATGGGGGCGATCAAAAGCGATCGATGACTCCGAAAGCTGCTTTAAAAGCTGGTGCTGATTATTTGGTGATTGGGCGGCCGATTACGGCTTCTGACGATCCGGTGGCGGCTTTTGCGCGTATTTGTGAAGAGTTGGGATAAGTTACACCTTGATAATTCGGCGGTTGAAACCGCGTCTAAACAAACGAAGTCCGCCTGCGCGGACTAAGAAATAGAGAAGTTATTTGTTGTCACCAATATCTATCTCGCTACATCGACAGATAAATTTACAAGAAAAATAAAAACAATCCAAGCCAAAGCAAACCCATATTTGCTCTCCAATAGAATAAGAAATCAAATCGCCCGATAGATTAAACTACATTACGGAACAACAAGATTACGGAACAAAAAGACGACCAACGCCCATCCAGGTTTCGATATCCAGCAAGATTTCTAGAATGCGGTCAACACAACGATTTCGATAGACTCGATCGGCTAAAAATCGATCGGCATCTCCAATAGTAATCACAGGTAGGGAATCGACTGTGTTTTCTTCTCGGATCACCTGTTCTAGGGAGTCTTCACCCTTCATGCTTCGGTTAGCTGTAAGCAAAATCATCTGATTTTCTTGAGCAAGTCTCCAAACAACTCGATCGTTACTATCGATCGACAAATTCATCTGCTTGAAAGTTACAAAACGAATTGAGAGTAGATTTAACCAGCCTTGACTTGCTATATTGCCCAATAAAATATCTGCATGACCTCCCAGATTATGATCTATCAGAAAATTCATGCTTCTAGTTCGTGTTTGGCTTTTTGCTCTCGAAGTTTGGCCCAAAGAGCCTCTGTACCGGGTTTTGGTGGCATCGCTGCAACGCGGGCATAATGTTCTCGATTGCGCTCTTCCCAGTAATGCTGAATTTCTTTAGCTTGCTTTAAAACAACCTGATACTCTGCTTCAACTTCTGCACGATTTGCCTCAATGTATGATATGGCAACGTTAATCTGATCTTCTGTTAAGTCAAATAAGCCACGGATAAACTTCGGGGGATACTGAGCCGTCAGGTAGTCCATTACATCATAGAGGGTGATCCGCGTACCCGAAATTGTTAGTCCGCGCTCTGTACGGATGATATTTTGTTGATTGTTGGATATTGAAACTATATCCATAGCCTTTGAAACAATCTAAGAAATAATTCTATTATAACTCACAAATTTGTAATGTCGTGTTTCTAGCAATCTTTGAGCAAATTTACCATACGATCGCCCTGGTTTTGGCTGCGCCGGCTCTTGCGGTTAATCCTGCCGCAAATTATGCAAGTGGGTACACTTTGTTAGCGCGATCGCCCTGTCCGGCTGATTTGGAAGCTTTAGTCGATCGCCTGTTGCAAGATTTGCCGAGTTATGCTAACCGGGTAATTGTGCGATCGGGCTTTTCTCCTAACAACTCTAGGGCGATCGGTTACATACCCAATCAAATAATTTTAGCAGGTCGCCCGGAGTTTGAACCGCTACCTTTAAATTTTGAAGATGCACTTCCTGAAAATGCCAGTCAAGTTTTTATTACTACTTTGGAACGCCAGTATCGCGGGGGAAAGCGAGTCCAGATTCAGCAATATCACTGGCTATTTTTAACTAAAAGCGAGAAGGGGTGGGAATTAGTAAAGATTGTTTCTAGGTTTGGTACGGAGGCAGATGTTCGTCCGTTATCGCCAGCAGAAAGCGATCGAAGCGCAATTGCTGAGGCAATTCGTTTGTGGTTGCGAGATTGTCGTGCAAAATGAGAAGTGTAAAGGGCTAAAACTTTAGGCAGGCGCACAGAAAACCAAAAAACACATGATACCTTTATTGTCTATCCAAAGAGAACGACCATAATAATAGACTTGAATTGCAAAAATCGGAAAATACCCTAAAATTATCTGCGTTTATCTGTGTTTATCTGTCTGACATCTGCGGTTTCT
>NZ_JAUBOJ010000614.1:0-2524 GCF_036700185.1 Microcoleus sp. BM001215392
TGCATTATGAAAGTCGGCAAAAATTCTAGGATGACTCATAATTTTATTCTCATATAGTCTCTGGCACATTTCGCTAACGTAAACGGAACTTGTTGACTACCGCTCTCCTAAAAAATCAGCCGATGTTTAAGCCCTAAGTCGTCTTCAGTTGTTCTAACTTTTGTCTAATCAAGATATCAACTTCCTCAACCTCAGCAATTGATTTCGGGATATCAAAAGTTTTGGTCGAGGCTTCAGAAGTAAAGCGGTCAACAAAGGCATGAAACGCTGTTTTATCATTGGGGTGAGCAATGACATAAGCTCTTAGCTCAATTTTAGTCATGCTATTAAAGTCAGGCTTCATCACAAAAACCTCCACAGACCATTGCGATAGATTTCTATTTCTATGTTATCTCCCGCCAATATAAACACATTACCTGTTCGCTCGTCCAGGCGGACAACGAAAATAGGTGTGAATGTATTGGTCAAGGATTGACATAGTATGACACATCTGATGCCTTGTTCGGCAGTTGGCAAGTCCATTCCTCATAACCATATAGCTCTGTCTCAGAGTAGCAGGTAAAAGGCTTGCTTGTTCTGCTGTTAATTCAGTCAGAGCCGATCGAGTACCTGAGTGTTGCCGAGGATAGCGTAGCTACAATGATTGGTGTCGAGGAGAATCATTAGTCGAAGGGATTGGGGCTGTAGTCAAATTGTGCTTCACCGCATGAGTTTTGAACGGCTTCTAGACATTCTTGGAGGTCGTCGCCTGACCAAGTGCCGATCGTCTTGAGGTGAGCGAGGAAGGATTTAGCGGATGTGGTAGAAGGTTTGGTAGATAGAGATTTTACAAAGGTGAGGGCTTCGGCAAGCCGTGTGCTGGGCAAAGCTTCGATCGCCTGGAGGAGTTTTTCTTTGAGGGTCATAGGGTGTGCCGGGGTGCTTGTTTAGGGGTGTATCCTATGGGCGATTGCGTGGTATGCCGTGGGCGATCGCTCTTTTATTTTAGGCGATCGGCGATCGCGTGGGGGTGAGAAACCGGGTTTCTGGACAAAATCTCGGCACAGATGCTTTAGTTATCTCAGAAACCCGGTTTCTTAAGAAAGATTGCCCTTCACCAAAGCCAAACTAAACGCCGATGAATGTTAGGTTGAAGGAGGAAACTAAACCGACGTGAGAGGGGCGATCGCACGCTTCAGTCTAATCATTACACCGCTTGGTCATTCTACGAAGTGCGCTCGATGAGCCAATTCCTCTGTACCTATACGATCGGTCAAGATACTGGTCAAGGTCAAGAGCTTCGAGGTAAACTATAATTGCTTGAAGTTTCTGGAGTCTGACATGGAAACAATGAAATTGCGATCGCATATTGGAACCGATGGTATATTACTTCTCCAAATGCCCACTGAGTTTAAAGATACTTCTGTTGAAGTTCTAGTAGTTGTACAGCCTCTAACATCAGAGGAAGTTAAACCGAAGTATAACGCTTGGGGAAAGCTAACTACTAAAAAATCAATTCAAGCAGCAATTGATAGAATGCTACAACTGCGGAAAGAAATTGCCTTCGATAAAAATTCAATACGTTCCATGATTGAAGAAGGGCGCAGGTTTTAATGCAGTTTATATTGGATTGTTCTGTAGCAATCAGTTGGTGCTTAGTAGATGAAGATAACGATTATGCCAATGCTATACTTGGGATGATGCCGGATTGCGAAGCATTTGTACCAGGCATTTGGTCGCTAGAAATTGCTAATACTCTCCTGGTTGCTGAGCGACGCAACCGTATGACGACTGAGCAATCTGAGATAGCTATTACTTTGTTACAATCACTTTTAATTCAGGTTGATGAAGCTACGAATAGCAACGCACTATCGTCAACTCTGGTACTAGGAAGACAAGAAGGTTTGGCTGCTTATGATGCAGCTTATTTAGAGTTAGCAGTACGATTGGAATTGCCGATCGCCACACTTGATACCCGCTTAGCGGAAGCGGCAACTCGCTGCGGTGTGGGGTTGGTAGTTATTGATGGAGAAATGCCTCCAGACGAGCGATCGTAATGCAAAGGACAAGAAGAAGTTAAATATTTTTATGTGCGATCGCCCTTTCTTTTTGTATGGCGATTACCTGCAATACGGCTACGCTTCACGCTCTTTGTGCGATCGTGGCACTATTTGGTAGTTGTCAGAAGTGCGATCGCTGCCCCCTTTCTCTACACCGATATTGCTTGTCAGGGTCAGGATATTGGTAGAGCTATGCCACTCTCAGGTAAACTAGAATTGCTCAGGATAATATCGTCTACCTGTCTAATCTGTTTCCAATCAATTACTGCAACCCTGATACTTTCCTCTTCAGAATATTGGATGGCGCCATCTACTTCTAATTCTTCGCTATGCTTAGGGTGAGCAATTTACCATTTGGCAACTTAATATTTTGGCGGCTCAAATCTTCGATCGTCCCAACACAATTCAGACGAAGGCGACCTTGTTCATCTGCATTATGAAAGTCGGCAAAAATTCTAGGATGACTCATAATTTTATTCTCATAT
>NZ_JAUBOJ010000615.1:0-2524 GCF_036700185.1 Microcoleus sp. BM001215392
TGATTGCAGCAAAATTGCCATCAAATTAGATAGCAAAATCACACTTAATAGTGCATAGCCAAACTTTGCTCCCCCCGCTAAGTCAGTCGCCCAGTTTCCCGGGTCCATGTAACCCACTGAAACCAGATATCCAGGCCCTGCGTAGGCGAGCATTCTACGCCAAAAACCTTTGCTGTTGGGAACGGGAATGCTGCGGTGGACTTCAGGAAGGCTGGGCCTGTTTTCGGAGTGAGTCATTTGTTTTACGGCTCAAGACTTTTCATATTCTTTTCATATTCTCACAACTTCCGTTAAATTTCATCAGTCGGATGGCTCAAAATCTGGTGCAGTCCCGGTATATATTAAGTTGTGTATCTTTTGAGGTCGAACCCAGTTGCGGGCGATCGCCCAAAAATCAATCGCTCAAGAGAATTAAATTGCTTTCCTTTGCTTTCCAATCAGGAATTGATCTGCGTTGCATCTGTGTTCATCTGCGTGATATCTGCGGTTGAGCTGCTGACATCAAAGATTTAGTTAAAAGTCGCAGATCCCTGGGATCGATAAGGCATTGCCGTTTCCCTACTTTCCCGAATTAGGATCGTCATTAAGGCGCCGGATAAACTCTAAGGGTAAACCATCGGTATCGGCAATAAAAGCGACTTCATAAACATTTTGCCCGATCGCCTGTTGAGTCGGTTCCAATAAAACTTTCAAAGCTTGAAACTGATTTGGTTCGTCTTTAGCTGCTGCCTCAAACCGCTGTTTGAGAGACTCCAACCAACTCGGCAAATCAGTTGTCGCCTCTGTCAAATCGAAAGATAAATGATAATATCCAACATAATGCTCGTCTGTGAAAGCATCCGGTGCGGGTTTTGGTTCCGGGATTTGAATGAGTTCGATACGCCCGTTGAGACCTTCCATCCAACAGGCTAGGGTGTAGCCTGTGGTAAAGCGATCGCTCACAGTAAAGCCTAACTGTTCGTAAAAGGCGATCGCCCGGTGAATATTAGCAGTGCGAATCGAGGCGTGGTGCATTTTGCAGTTGACAGTTGACAGTTGACAGTTGATAGTTGACAGTTGATAGTTGGCAGTTGTCAGTTGATAGTTGGCAGTTGACAGTTGGCAGTTGGCACTTATCATTTGTCCTATGTTATTTGTCACCTACTACTAAGAAATTAATAAACTAATAACTACCGCCAACGGAGAACGGACAACGGACCACTGACTAACAACTATTCAAACAACCGAAAATAGGGATATCTAATCGGAACTCCCGGCTCTTTTTCCAAATCAAAATTAATCACTTCCCAACAAGGTTCCTCTTGGGGATCGGGGCTAAAATCAACTGGTAAACCGTACAGCCTCGGGCGTGGCGAGTCCGGCTGACCCCGCCAAGGCGTGCTGCGTTCTAAATAAGCGCTGATTAATTCCCGATAGCGTTGGGCAACGATGACGCGAGTTGCTCGATAGCCTTGAGTATAAAGTCGATCGAGCGCTTCGTGAATTTCAAACCGAATTCCGTCGGGGTGAGTGTGCTGGCGATACCATTCATCCTCCCAGCGGCGCCAGTGCCGCCCAGACTGAAGGTGAACGAGTTCCCCCGTTTTTGGATCTGCCTCAAATGCCCCGTGACGCGGACACAAATAGGTATCCGTGAGTGTTAAAGCCGGAATTGTTTGGCGACAGTGGGGACACTGAATTTCCGGGCCAAACATCGGGTATTGCAAGGCAACTTCAATCATTTATGGCGTCCCAACATATTTATCTGCAAAAGTGGCAAATAGTCTTATTATATCCCGTATCAACAACCAGCTAATCTGCTAGAAGTATCACGATCGACCAAAAAGATGAGCAATCTCAACCAACCTCTGCCTGCACTTCCTGCCTATTGGCCTGCACCGGATCTCTCTCAAGCTGCTTTTGTAGCGAAAGGCGCTGTTGTCATCGGCAGGGTAGAGGTGGCTGCGGGCGCTAGTATCTGGTACGGGGCGGTGGTGCGGGGGGATGTAGAGCGAATTGCGATCGGCAAAAGTACCAATATCCAAGATGGAGCAATTCTACACGGCGATCCTGGCAAACCGACTGTTTTAGAAGATTTTGTGACAGTCGGACACCGAGCGGTGATTCATTCAGCTTACATTGAACGGGGCTGTTTGATCGGGATTGGGGCGATCGTCCTGGACGGAGTGAGAGTGGGGACAGGCGCGATCGTCGGTGCAGGGGCGGTTGTCACCAAGGATGTCCCCCCCCACACCTTAGTTACTGGAGTGCCGGCCAAGCGGCTGCGAGACTTGTCTGAAGAGGAATCTGCGGAGTTAGTGGAACACGCCAAGCGTTACGAAAAGTTGGCTTTGGTTCACGCTGGAAAAGGAACTGATTTGGGATTTGTGGAAGCCAATGAATGAGGTTTTCAACATTCATGTCAACTTAAAACTGAAACCCTCTGTCTCTCTCGTTTTTATCGAAGTCTAGATCCCCCTCGCATCCCCCTTAAGAAGGGGGACGAAAGAGAATATTTCTTGTCCCCCCCTTATTAAGGGGGGCT
>NZ_JAUBOJ010000616.1:0-2523 GCF_036700185.1 Microcoleus sp. BM001215392
TCTCTACTTGTTGGGGACTCATGCCGACTCCCGTATCTGCGATCGCAAAGCGAATCCGCGATGGAGAAGTAGATTTTTTTGTTTCTATATTATTGGTAACATCTACATTTATCTCGCTTTTAAACTCAATTTTATCTACTCTGAATATCACTTTACCCTGTTCTGTAAATTTAATGGCATTTCCCAACAAATTAATTAATACTTGACGCAAACGCTTTTCATCTGCCCAGACTCCGACAGGTAAGTTGTCATCGAAGATAAAGTCGAAGCTAATGCCTTTTTGTTGGGCGCGAATCGAGTTGATTTCGACAATTCCTTGCAAAAACGAAGGGAAATGTAAGGAGCTGGGATATATCTCTAATTTGCGGGCTTCGATTTTCGAGAGGTCAAGGATATCGTTAATTAGAGTTAGCAGGTGGGAGCCGCACTGGTAGATAATGTCAACTCCATTAAGTCCTTTAGAGTTGATGGATTCGTTGCGCTGCAAGATTTGAGCGTAGCCGAGAATGCCGTTGAGGGGCGTGCGGAGTTCGTGGCTCATGTTGGCAAGGAATTCGCTTTTGGCGGCGTTGGCGTTGTCGGCGGTTTCCTTGGCTTGTTGTAGTTCGGCTGTGCGTTCGGTAACGCGGTCTTCGAGGACTGTAAAGGAGGTTTTGAGTTGCAATGCCATTTGGTTGAACGATCGCCCTAACCCTTCCAATTCCTCGATGCCTTTGACTTTTACGGGGCGATCGAGGTCTCCGCTGGCGATCGCCTCACTGGCTTTTTGGAGACGGACAATCGGGTCAGTAATCCAGCGTGATGTGTAAATTCCTAGCACTGTCGCTAGGGCTAGGGCGGCCAGGCACAAGAAAATAGTCGATCGGGTATTGGCATTAATTTGCTCCATAAAGTCTGACTCTGGGATCGTCACCACAATCAGCCAATTCAGTCCGTACTTATCTTTCCAAGGAGTGACTTGGGTAAAATAGCGCTGGTTGTTGTATTTGAATTTCAATTCGCGATTTGTCTGAATCGATTGCAAGCTGCCCGACTCTTGTTGAATTTGAGTGGCGATTGTTTGAATCAACGGCTCGGGAATGGTGAAGACTGTAAACCTTTCTACGGGATCTTTCTGTTTGTTGAGAATCCGTTGTTTGCCAGAACTTGCCACCATTCTACCATCCGGTTCAATGATGAAAACTTCTCCAGACTGGCTAATTTTGAGACTCTTTAAAAATCTATTGATGTCGTTAAGCCGCAAATCACAGATTAAAGAAGCTAAAAATTTTCCCTGACGATCTAAAACCGGATAAATTGCTGGAACACTTATATAATCTGAGTAGTCTCCTACATTTTCACTTGCACCTCCAGCCTGTGCTTCAGCACCTGTCTCAGACACTTGAATATTGTTAGTTGTAATTCCCGAGATGTCTGCCCAGAAAGGTTTTTTGGCTTGGGTTGCCTTGATATACTTGTTGTTGTCATTGAGAATGTCCAATTCGTAGGTCTGAATCAGCTTGCCCCGGTTTCCTGAAACATCACTGGTGTAGTCTGATGCCTTGCCTCCGGGAAGGTTTTGATACAGGGTGATATCTTTGGGATTTAAATAGCGCCCCGCCCCAACTTCTCTGCCATCTGGCAGGGCATAACCGAAATAGCTAATCGCGGGGAAGGCTTTTGATTGTCGCCAGAAATAGAGTTCGCTGGCTTTGGGGTTATTTAGGTCAAGTTGCCCGCTGGCGATCGCATCGGCTGTCACTTGCGTTAGTTGTTGCGGCACTTCTAGATAGTTGTCTAACTGGTTATCTACTCGCTGAGTTGCACTATCTATCAACTGATTTGCTAGGTCATTGACTGCTTGTTGACCGTTTTTAAAGGAAAAATAACCTACTAACCCAACCGCTGCAAAGATTTGGACGACGAATGGGACAACCAAAACTGCTTGTAGCGGTAAACGACGGATAAATGTGCGATCGTTGTTGATTTTTTCGGCGGAAGACATAGCGGGATTCCTTACCACAATTTTAGTTAAATAAAATAGACTATTTAGTATTTTTCTATTCTACTTTTGATTGCTACGCTGTAATTTAGAACACAAGCTTGTGCGATCGTATATTCTAGATTTATCAGTCCCTCGCTCGGTTGGACTAGCCTGATCGAAGGCTAAGGCCTGCGTTTGTGTAGTTTGACCTCACGCCTCGAATGACGGGCGCTTCGGCAGATACGAGTTATAGGTCGATCGCGCTTTCAACCGACATTTTATCTAAAATAGGAAGACGAATCATAAATTCTGTACCCTCCCCTAGGATTGATTCTACATCTAAAGCCCCTCCGTGGCTTGTTTCAATGATTTGACGGGCGATATGCCTCCGGCACGCTACGCGATCGCGTTCCCTTCCCAACCTCTTTGGTAGTAAACAAATAGTCGAATATCCGCAATCTTACTGACTCAGACATCCCCGGGCCTCGATCTTCGATCTGAATTGTTACCAAGAAGAATGGGTTTAAAGCCTCCTCCTTCTAGGGGGAAATAAAACAAAA
>NZ_JAUBOJ010000617.1:0-2514 GCF_036700185.1 Microcoleus sp. BM001215392
CCCCAACCCCCCCTTGCTAAGGGGGGGCTTAAGAGGGAGGGTTGTTAATAAGGTTTTTTGTAATAATTCGACGAAGGCACGGGTGCGAGACATTTCAGATATTTCTATGGCTGCATCGAATTTAGATTGGGCGACCAAGACTTTTTGCAGGAGGCGATAGGTAGTGGATTGGATTTCAAGAATTGATATTTTATGGTTGTTATTGACTAATTCAGAGCGAATATTTTCCAAAATTTGGATTGATTCACGGAGTGCTGCTTCGGCTTCTGCAAGTTGGTTATTTATGAAAAAAATTGCACCTAGATTATTGAGTAAATCAGCTTCTCCTTCGCGATTTCCGATTTGCCGTGAAATCACTAAAGACTGTTGGTGAAAGTCGATCGCCCGATTTAAGTCCCCTAGGACTTGGCAGGCTATGCCCAAATTGCCGAGGGATATAGCTTCTCCTTGCCGATCGCCTATTTTCCGTTTCATCACTAAAGACTGTTCGTAAAACTCGATCGCCCGCTTGTATTGCCCTAGGGATTTGTAAGCTATGCCCAAATTGCCCAGGGACATGGCTTCTCCTTGGCGATTTCGGATTTGCCGTGAAATCACTAAAGACTGTTCGTGAAACTCGATCGCCCGCTGGAAGTCCCCTAGGGAATTATAAGCTATGCCCAAATTGTTGAGAGAAGTAGCTTCTTCTTGGCGATTTCGGATTTGCCGTGAAATCACTAAAGACTGTTCATGAAACTCGATCGCCCGCTTGTATTGCCCTAGGGAATTGTAAGTATTGCCCAAATTGCCGAGGGAATTAGCTTCTCCTTGGCGATCTCCCATTTCCCGTGAAATCTTTAAATTCTGTTCGTAAAACTCGATCGCCCGCTTGTATTGCCCTAGGTGATAGTAAGCAACGCCCAAATTGCCGAGGGAATTAGCTTCTCCTTGGCGATCTCCTATTTCCCGTGAAATCTCTAAATGCTGTTTGTGAAAGTCGATCGCCCGCTTGTATTGCCCTAGGGAATTGTAAGCAACGCCCAAATTGCCGAGGGAAGTGGCTTCTCCTTGGCAATTTCCAATTTCCCGATAGATAGTTAAGGCATCTTCCCAAGACTGTAAAGCTTCTCGAAATTGACTGATTCGATGCTGCTGATTTCCTTGTTCTAATAATCTGTCAGCTTCCGCTTGTCCGGTGACTCCCACTGAGGAGTTGTTATTCATACCAAGCAATATCCCTGCACAATTCATCAACCGATGAGCATTATCTAATACGCCAAATCCCCTGAGATTATCCGCCTCTTCCAGCATGGCCGCCACCAAGCCATCATCCAGCAATTCCGGGTGAGTTTTCAATACCTCCGCTTCTTCGCCGCTGGGACTATTTAGCAGTTGATTAATCAGGTTGAGATAGGCTTGTTGGCGATCTGATTTCATGGGGGAGTTATGGGAAGGTTGAAGCGTGAAGGCAGAAGGCCCAATTAAATTGCAATATATTTATTATAGATTGAACTCATCTGTTTGGGGGCGGTTCTTTCGGGCGATATGTTTGTCCGCAAGTCCAACCGGGGCGATTCGTTTGTCCCGAAATCCGCCGGGGATTTAAATCCCCGTCTCATAGCGCAAGTCGGTTAAAAACCGACTGGGGAGATATAGCAATGTTTGTTCAAAAATTTGTTCTTTAGTCCTCTTTGAGAGGACTTTTGCTATGAGACGGGGGTTTTTAACCCCCGGCGGATCTGCGGGTAAGCGAGAGGATTTTGGGCGCGAGCAAATGTGGTAAATTATTGATTTATCAGGTTGAGATAGGCTTGTTGGCGTTCTGAGTTCATGGCGATTTGGGATTTGGGATGGTTCGCTAGATTAATTATCGGTGAAACTCATCTGTTTGGGGCGGGGGATGGCAAGATTGTTGTAGGGTGGCGAGAAACTGGTTGTCGAGAATCTCGCGCGGTGGCCAGAAACCGGGTTTTTTCGAGAATTTTTCGTTACAGTCGAAGATATTGCGAAAAACCCGGTTTCTTTGATTTTGACGTGCGGCGAGAAACCAGGTTTTTTCCGAGAATCTCGATACACCGCGTAAAAACTACGAAAAACCCGGTTTCTGAAGGTTTATGTCGTAGTGCAATTATTTGTTCAGGAGGCCGTTTGTTTGTCCGCGAGCCCAACCGGGGTTTAAACCCCTGTCTCATAGCGAAAGTCAGTTGAAACTGACTGAAGAATGCTGACAAATAGTCGATTATGGTGACAAATATTTGATGGTTTATTTAATCTACTTTTCAGTCCTCTTTTAGAGGACTTTCGCTATGAGACGGGGGTTTGAAACGAACGGCGGACTTGTGGGATAGCGTGGAGATTTTGGTGGCGGTTTTGGGCGACGATTTTCGATTAGGAATTATTGCCAAAAACCCGGATTCTTTGGTTTATGTCGTAGTGCGATTATTTGTCCAGGGGCCGTTTGTTTGTCCGCGAGTCCAACCGGGGTTAAAACCCCTGTCTCATAGCTAAAGTCGGTTGAAACCGACTGAAGAATAA
>NZ_JAUBOJ010000618.1:0-2510 GCF_036700185.1 Microcoleus sp. BM001215392
CGAAAATTTATCGGTTAAACCTAAGATTTTATGTCCAAATGCTACGCCCTTCTATAATTTTTGCACTCTTGTCTATTAGTCATTAGTCATTAGCAGGCCACTCCGCGCGCACTTTAGACAATTATAGGACTTACGCATGGGGGTCTAGAAACCGATTTTTTTACAAAAATACTTCGTTGCAACCCGCAGATTCGGTAAAAAACCCGGTTGATTCGATCGGTGCATAAATCCTGAATTCCCCATTAACAATTCCCCATTACCAATTCCCCATTACTATATGCAGCAAATAGAACGTTATCGCGGCAGTCTAATCGGTTTGGCAGTTGGCGATGCTTTGGGAACAACTTTAGAGTTTTGTCGCCCCGGAACTTTTGAACCCCTTAAAGATATGATTGGTGGCGGCCCGTTTCGACTGCAACCGGGACAGTGGACGGATGATACTTCGATGGCGCTTTGTTTGGCTGAAAGTTTGATTGAAAAAAAAGGTTTCGATCCAATCCATCAATTAGAAACTTATTTGAAGTGGCGGCGAGATGGACATTTGAGCAGTACGGGCGAGTGTTTTGATATTGGCAATACGGTTCAACAATCACTTTGGCAGTTTGAAGATACAAAAAAGCCTTACTGCGGTTCTACTGATTCTTGGGCTGCTGGAAATGGTTCGATTATGCGTTTGGCTCCCATACCTTTGTTTTATGCAAAAAATCCTTTAGAAGTTATAGACAAATCTGGAGAAAGTTCTCGAACTACTCACGGTGCTGCTACTTGCGTCGATGCTTGCCGCTATTTCGGTACTTTAATTGCGGGGGCTGTCAATGGAGTTAGTAAAGAAGTTTTGCTGTCGGAAAGATATTGTCCGATCGCCGAATATTGGGCCGCGCACCCGCTGGTGGCAGAAATTGATGAAATTGCGGCGGGTTCTTTTAAACGGCGACAACCTCCTGAAATTAAGGGTACTGGTTACGTGGTTAAGTCTTTGGAGGCGGCTCTTTGGGCATTTTATAACAGTTCGTCTTTTGCCGAAGGGTGTTTGTTGGCTGTGAATTTGGGTGACGATGCGGATACAACTGGTGCGGTTTACGGACAGTTGGCGGGAGCTTTTTACGGTGAATCTGCTATACCGCAAAAATGGATATCGCAATTGGCACATGGCTCTTTAATTGCATCTTTCGCCGAACAACTCTTGACTGTAGGACTTACGCACGGGTGACTATAAACTGAGTTTTTATAGATCCGAATCAATGGAAACGCTCTGGCGCTCCTGGTGAGTTAAAATCTCTTTTATTGTTATTTGGGATTTTATTGAAGCTTCGGGTTTTGTTCGATCGCGATCGGGCGATAGATTTCGTGAAAGTCTCAAAAGTTTAGTGTTGTCAAGTTTAACAACAAAAAGGTGCTGTATGGAATTTAAAGATTTTATGGCTTTGCTGCATCCTATTGTAGCTGTGGCGATCGTTTTTCCGATGCTGGGTATTGTGCTGAATATGGCTTGGCAAACTAGGCAGCGCCGCCAGCAAGTTGCATCGGGGGATAAAAGCAAAATTCCGCCTGTAGTCGGCTCAGAACACGTCAAAGCAGGTAAAATTCTGTCGGGATCTGTGGTAGGAGTGACGCTGTTGGGTCTGGGATACCCGATTTTTGAGAATATTTTGAGCAAGGATGTTTGGAGCAAAAACTCGTTTCAGGTAATTTTCATTGTGCTGATGTTTGTTGCTACCATTGCCTCTTTGGTCATGTTATATCGATCGACACCTGCTATGTGGCGCGGCGTATTTGCGACATTGACAGGTGCTGGCTTGGTGATTCTTGGCGCTCAAGATGGCGTTTATCGGCGCACCGATGAATGGTATTGGTCTCACTACTACATTGGCATCACCGCTGCGCTGCTGATGGTTTTCTCCTTGGCGATTGTTCAAGACATTTACAAAGATCGATCGAATCGCTGGCGCACAGTCCATGTCATCTTGAACTCGATCGCTGTATTGCTCTTTTTGGGACAAGGAATGACCGGAACCAGGGATTTGTTGGAAATTCCCCTGAGTTGGCAAAAACCCTATATTTATAGCTGTGACTTCCCCAATAAGACTTGCCCAAAGCCTTGAGCGATCGCATTACTTGGAGATTCAAGTTTAAAATTAGAGGAGCATCTCATTTTTTTGATTAGTCCTGCCGTCATCAGTCATTCGTCATATCAGTTCCGTCAAGCCGAGGAATCATTCATCTGTCTTCTCTCTTTTTGTCTCAACAGCGTCAACAGCGGTTAAATCACGTGAGGATACAACCGAAATTGAGATCGTTTGTCAGGGAGCATCTCTGCTCCCTGCAAAAAGTATGTTTTACGACTTGTGAGCGTCCTGGAAGAGTAACCCATAAATGGAGTAAGTCGGAGCAAAACACGACATTCCAAGTATGGTTCACTTTTTCAACTCCTCTGTAGTCGCGTCCTTCAGTTTGTGGGAGCTAGTCCCAACCAAATAGAGCGTAGTAAGGTAGGAATTTTTAGGCAGTTT
>NZ_JAUBOJ010000619.1:0-2502 GCF_036700185.1 Microcoleus sp. BM001215392
TTAGTCCGCGAAGGCGGACTTTGTTTGTGTAGACGCGGTTTCAACCGCCGAGTTTCTCAAAAACAAAAAAACCCGGTTTATCCAAAAAACCGGGTTCAATCATCAGCAATCCTACAACTGCTTCACCTCAGCAACCAACTTCGCAACCACATCCTTCGCGCTACCAAACAACATCATCGTCTTATCCTTATAAAACAACTCATTGTCAACACCCGAAAAACCAGCACTCATCCCGCGCTTAATTACGATCGTATGTTTGGCCTTATCAACCTCCAAAATCGGCATCCCGTAAATCGGGCTCGCCGTATCGTGGCGCGCCGCCGGATTCACCACATCATTCGCCCCGATTACCAAAGCAACATCGGTTTCGTCAAATTGCGGGTTGATATCGTCCATATCGTACAACTGCGGGTAAGGCACGTTTGCTTCTGCTAGCAGCACATTCATGTGCCCCGGCATCCGCCCAGCTACCGGGTGAATGGCGTATTTCACGTCAACACCCATTTTTTCCAAACCGTCGGCTAACTCGCGCACGGCGTGTTGTGCTTGCGCTACAGCCATTCCGTAGCCCGGAATAATCACAACCGATCGCGCATAGCCTAACATCATCGCACTTTCTTCGAGATTGATGCTGCGGACTGTTTTGTCGATCGCCCCACCAGCAACCCCAGCAGCCGCAGCACTTCCACCACCGCTACCGAAGGCGCTAAATAACACGCTAGAAAGCGATCGATTCATCGCCTTACACATGATTTGCGTCAAAATAATCCCCGACGCGCCCACCAATGCACCAGCGATAATCAGCATATTGTTCATCAAAATGAACCCAGCCACACTCGCCGCAATCCCCGAATAAGAGTTAAGCAGCGACACCACCACGGGCATATCACCGCCACCAATCGGGAGCACAAACATGATTCCCAGGATATTGGAAATCGCCACCAAACCGAGGAATACCGGCACATTTTCGGGATTAGTCAGCATATAACCACTGCCGGCTAAAAGTGCGATCGCCAGCAAAGCATTAAACGGCTGTTGTAGCGGAAACGTCATCGGCGCACCCGGTAGCAATTCTTGCAGCTTCGCAAACGCCACAAGGCTACCAGTGAAAGTGATTCCGCCAATCAACACGCCCAACAAAATCGTGATTGTCGCGTCAGGTGCCGGCGATTCCGGGATGCTGAGATAGCGCCAGAATTCGCCCACAGCAACGAGTGCAGAAGCCGCACCCCCAAAGCCGTTAAGCAAACCCACCATCTGCGGCATATCCGTCATCGCGACGGTATTTGCCATAATTGTTCCCAAAATGGAACCGATGATAATTCCGACAGCAATCAATTCGTAGCTGACTACTTGCTTTTCCAGCAACGTACCGACGATCGCGATCAACATCCCGATCGCAGCTAACACATTTCCTTGACGGGCGGTTGCGGGCGATCCCAACTGTTTCAAACCGACGATAAACAAAGATGCAGCAACTAAATAACCTAGTTGAATGCCGCTGGGTAAAAAATCGCTCACGCTTTAACCTCTTTTTTCTTGAACATTTGCAGCATTCGATCGGTGACTAAGAAACCAGCGACAACGTTAATTGTGGCAAGGGCGATCGCGATCGTCCCCAAAATCGAAGTAACAGTTACATTACCTTGGCCTGAAATTAGAATTGCGCCTAAAACTGCAATTCCTGAAATCGCATTGGAACCCGACATCAAAGGTGTATGTAGCGTCGGGGGGACTTTGTTAATTACTTCAAATCCCACAAACGACGCTAGGGTAAACACCACTAAACCTGCAATCAATCCTTCTGCCATAACAATTGGTAATTTGTAATTGGAAATAACTCGTTCCCGGTTGCGTCCGCCAGTTCCCGGTTGCGTTCGCCAGTCCCCGGTTGCGTTCGCCAGTCCCCGGTTGCGTTCGCCAGTTCCCGGTTGCGTCCGTCAGTCCCCGGTTGCGTCCGTCAGTTCCCGGTTGCGTCCGTCAGTCCGCCAGGGGTTAAAACCCCTGTCTAATAGCTCAAGTCCTCTGAAGAGGACTATAGAAATCTCCAATAATTCTTCTTGTGGAACCAGGATTTTGCCTGTTCAAAACAAGCTTTTCTGGAGAAGTCTAATGAGTCTTCAGTCCTCTTAAGAGGACTTTCGCTCCATCGGCAGGGGTTTCAACCCTTGCCGGACTATCGGACTTGCCGGACTTGCCGGACTGCCGGACTTGCCGGACTTGCCGGACTATCGGACTTGCCGGACTTGCCGGACTTGCCGGACTTGCCGGACTGCCGGACTTGCCGGACGATCGGTTTTACCTTAAGTCCGCCAGGGAATGAATTCCCTGGCTCATAGCTCAAGTCCTCTGAAGAGGACTAATGAGTTCTTCAGTCCTCATAGCGAGGACTTTTGCTCCATCGGCAGGGGTTTCAACCCCTGCCGGACTTGCCGGACTTGCCGGACTGCCGGACTTGCCGGACTTGCCGGACTTGCCGGACTTGCCGGACTTGCCGGACTT
>NZ_JAUBOJ010000620.1:0-2455 GCF_036700185.1 Microcoleus sp. BM001215392
ATTGAATGCGGTCATGCTTCGCCCCTACAAACATATTTGCCTTGCGCCAGATGCAACCAAAAAATGCTTGCTACAAGACGAATTTGGGGCGGAGTGAAGGTTCGGGTTGTTTCCTTAAATATTGTTGGTGCGTCGCTCGTTTGATTTTCAATATATTTTGGAAATGAGCGATGGATTCAAAGCCTACAAATACGGCTTTGCATAAATTTGGAGAATTGCTATGAAAAAATTAAAAAATAGGCTCAAAAAAATGATACAATAAAAGTAAGAATATCTAAAAATTTCTAAGTTATTTTAGGATTTAAATTGAGGGCTGATGTACAAGTTTGCGGCGGCTGCGGAGGATGAATTAGTTGTGTTTGGTGCGGCAAAACCGGGATACCGCGATGAGCAAGTTGCTGGCTGGATTGATTTTATGCGGCGACAGAAGATCGATCGAGTTTGCTGCTTGCTTCCTGAGTCTCAACTCATCGGCTATGGTGACTTGTTGGGAACCTATCGAAATGTTTTTGGGTGCGATCGCGTTTGCTGGGCTCCGATCGCAGATTTTGAATTGGCCGATCGCTCCATTTTAGTCGATCGCATTTTACCGTTTTTGGCCTCTGCAAGTCGATCGGGCGATCGAGTGGTGGTTCACTGTGGCGGCGGGATTGGGCGCACAGGACAGGTTTTGGCTGCTTGGTTGGTTAGCGGGCGGGGATTTTCTAACCAAGAGGCGATCGCGGCTGTCAAAAAAACGGGCAGAAATCCCTATGAAGCTGCGATTGCTGCTGTTTTCAAAGGTCGAAATCCGTGGAAAGTCGCTGCTGAACTTGATGCTTTGTTGGATGATTGTCGTTGACAGTTGACAGTTGACAGTTGACAGTTGACAGTTGATCGCTTGAGTGCACTTGATAAAGGAAGGAAGGAAGAGGATTGGAGTAATGATATCGTTTCCGGTTACATCGATATTGTTTAAACAGTCACCGGAAAAGGGTTCCGGCTTTCAACCAATTCTTGGTGGTTAAGAAGTCGGTTTCCGATCTCGCAAATGCCTAAATGGTGTTCAACATAGGAGATCGATCGCCTTCAATGACTATTGACTATTGACTGCTGACTACCCTTCGGCTTCGCTCGGGGGGCGAGCAGACTACTGTCAACTGTCAACTGTCAACTGTCAACTGTCAACTGTCAACTGATTTGTCACCGCTTCGGCGAAGGGAACCGGCGCATCAAGCTGCAACCAGTGGCTGGTTTCTGGTATGACTGTGGTGGTAATTTGGGGACGGAGTAGGTGGAGGCTGAAGGGCCAGGAGTTGGACGGTGCGAGGACTGCTGAGATTTGGGTGCCCCCAGTTTCAAGGATGCGATCGATCGCACCAACTGCATCGTAAGCAAACATACCTTTGTACATACCGATGAGGCGATCGCGCGGCGTGGATGCGAGGCGTGCGATCGTGGTTGCGCGGGTCGCAGGAGTACCGCCTTCGAGGGCTTGGGCGAATTTTTCCTCTGCTGCTGTGCGGTAGTCATCGCCCGCTAGCGCTGCGAGAAAGGGAACCATCTGTTGTTCGTACACGGAGGGCGGCAGGTAGTTAAAGTCACCGGGGGGATCGGCTAGGATGACGCGGGTGATGCGGGTTGGGGCGCAGTCGGCGGTGGCGAGGACGACGAGGGAACCGAAGCTGTGGCCGACAAGGGCTACTTGCGGGATATCCAGCGCGTCGAGGATGGCGATGATGTCGGTGGCGCAGCTATCGGGGGTGTAGTCGCCGTCTGCGGGCGGATCGGATGCGCCGTGGCCCCGGAGGTCGATCGCCAGAATGCGTTGGTTTTGGCCTAGATTGGCGCGCAAAAGTGCGATCGTCTCGTCCCAGATTCCGAGGTGGTATGCCATACCGTGCACTAACAGGACGGGGATGGGTTGGGGCTCTGCGCTGCTTGCTGCGCCCGTGTCGGTGAGATTGAGTCGCCCCGCAGGGCCGGCGACAGTCGTATTTTGCATAAAATACCTAGACTTTAAGGTTGTTCGGATTAGTTCGTAGTGCGGACTTGGGTCCGCATAATGCTACGGACCCAAGTCCGCACGTGCGTTCCGTTTTTGTCATGGTAATCGACCGGACGCGATCTGAGATAGTTATTAACCCTGACAGTCGATCGTACCGACGGCGCTGTCAGCCAACATACACTTGTACCTATTTGGCTTTCTTCTTTGACCGATCCTGTAGCGTTTTTGCTGATTCTAATTTTTGTTTTTGATTCGGGCGACTTAGTAGCGCTCTCAGCGGTTTGTAGTGCGGACTTCAGTCCGCTCTCAAGCTGCGGACTGAAGTCCGCACTACGAACTTCACTACGAACTGTCGCCCAGCGACTTATTTTACTCAACGATCGGGGAGCATCTCAGTTTTGATGTTTTGATTTTATAGTGCGAGCGTCCCCGCTCGCGATCTATACTCGCGAAATGGGACGCTCGCAC
>NZ_JAUBOJ010000621.1:0-2440 GCF_036700185.1 Microcoleus sp. BM001215392
ATTGGTTATTGGTTATTGGTTATTTGTTATTGGTTATTTGTTATTGGTTATTTGTGATTAGACCAACAACTAGCAACTAACAACTGACTACGGACTAATGTTTAGTTTCGTAGTGTATATCGCACATTTGACCAAAATCTACACAAGCCAGATCGCGCGGGCCCTCGCGCACCGGCCCGGACGTTAGCTTAAAATGCCATCTTCCAGTTTGACTGAAATTTGCCGGTCGGAAGCCACCAATCTTAAAAAGATATTAAAATAAATTAAAGTCAAGTAAAAGTGTTAGTGGAATCCTTCATGTCAGTTTTGGCAGCGATCGCAGTTTTAGGTATCTTGATTGTCGTTCACGAACTCGGCCACTTCCTGGCGGCGAGACTTCAACACATTCACGTCAACCGCTTCTCCATCGGTTTCGGCCCCATCCTGTGGAAGTACCAAGGCCCGGAAACTGAATACGCCCTCCGCGCCTTTCCCCTGGGAGGTTTCGTGGGTTTCCCGGATGACGATCCAGAAAGCACTATTGAGCCCAATGACCCGAATTTGCTGCGCAACCGCCCCGTACTCGATCGGGCGATCGTGATTAGTGCAGGGGTAATTGCCAACTTAATTTTTGCTTACTTCCTGCTGGTGGTGCAATTGACCACCGTCGGCGCTGCATCCCTGAACTACCTCCCGGGAGTTAAAGTCCCGGAAGTCGCTGCGGAAGTTAGTTCGGCGGCCTTCCAAGCGGGAATTCGATCGGGCGACATTGTTCTGTCCGTTGATGGTAAGGAATTGGGCGCGAACCGCGAAGCAATCAAATCTCTAGTCTCAGCCATCCAAGATCATCCCAACCAAGCCTTGGCGTTAGAAATTCAGCGCCAAGAGCAAAAATTTGTGGTGACAGTAACTCCCGAATTATCACCTGACGGTAAAGGTAAGATTGGCGTGCAGCTAACTTCTAACGGCACTGTCGTGCGGGAACGAGCGGGAATTGTAGAGGCGTTTAGCAAGGCTGCAACTGAGTTTGAGCGAATTGTAGTGCTGACGTTTCAAGGTTTCGGGCAGTTACTTAGCAATTTCAGTCAGACTGCTGAAAAGTTGTCCGGGCCTGTGGCAATTGTAGCCATTGGTGCAGGAATTGCGCGATCGGATGCAGCGAATTTGTTTCAGTTTGCGGTGTTGATAAGCATCAATTTGGCTGTGATTAATATCTTGCCTTTACCTGCTTTAGATGGCGGTCAGCTAGCTTTTCTGTTAATAGAAGGAGTCCGGGGCAAGCCTCTGCCGAACCGCATTCAGGAAAATGTAATGCAGACTGGTTTGGTGCTGTTGTTGGGTTTGGGGATTTTCTTGATTGTTCGCGATACTGCTAATTTGGCCGGCTTTGATTTGATGCGAACTCTCCGACAACAGTAGTCAGTTGACAGTTGACAGTTGACAGTTGGCAGTTGGCAGTTGGCAGTTGGCAGTTGGCAGTTGACAGTTGATAGTTGACAGCTTGCCCGCTTGCTTGTCGAATGGTTGGCAGTTGATAGCTGATAGTTGACATTTGTCATTAGTCATTAATCAGCAGCCATTAGTCATTACACCACTGATGACTGCTGAGTAATATAAATTAACCAGTAAATTTGGGGAAAACAGCAATGGTTACACAACTGCAATCTCCCGACAAAGCAAAGATTATCTATCCAGATGATAACGGCGAACCAAGGTCAGATAATACGGAACAGTTTCGATTAATCGTGTGGATCAAAGAAAATTTAGAACTGTTATTTGCCAGCATGGCTGATGTTTTCGTAGCGGGAAACTTGCTGTGGTATCCAGTAGAAGGAAATAACAAGATTTCTCAAGCGCCAGATGCGATGGTAGTCTTCGGAAGACCGAAAGGTTATCGAGGCTCCTACCAACAATGGAACGAAGAGAACATTGTACCGCAAGTCGCGTTTGAAATTTGGTCGCCGGGAAATCGGCTGACTCCGATGCTCCAAAAACTGAGATTTTACGAACAGTACGGCGTAGAAGAATATTATCTGTACGATCCAGCAAATGTGGATTTAACTATATGGGAGCGCCGAGATCAACGATTAGAAGCAATCGAACAAGTGAACGGCTGGGTAAGTCCAAGAATGGGAGTGCGGTTTCAACTATCAGAAACTGAACTGCAAATATTCAGGCCTGATGGAACACCGTTTGTGAGTTTTGTGGAGCTCGCTCAACTTCGAGAACAAGCAGAATTAAGGGCCGAAGAAGAACGGCAAAGGGCTGAACAAGAACGGCAAAGGGCTGAACAAGAACGGCAAAGGGCTGAACAAGAAAGGCAAAGAGCCGAGCAGGCGGAAACTTTACTGGAACAAGAACGATCGCGATCGCAAGCTTTAGAAGCTCGGCTCCGAGACATGGGAATTGACAGTTGACAGTTGACAGTTGACAGTTGACAGTTGACAGTTGACAGTTGACA
>NZ_JAUBOJ010000622.1:0-2434 GCF_036700185.1 Microcoleus sp. BM001215392
TATTTTGGGATGAAAAGCGCCCGATAAAATCCAGCATCTTAAATTGTCTCAATCTCACAGTGCTGGCAGATTTGGAATATTTAACCCCCGGTGCAGGCAGATAAACGCGGATGATTACAGTTAGATGTTGATTTTTGCAGGGAAATTGCAGACGGCTATTTCTGACCGAATACGTAAAAAGTGGTGATATCGTTCCAAATTCCTTGTGCGGTTTGCAATGCTTCTAGTTCTGCTTCAAATTCGGCTTTGGCTTGCGCTAATTGCTCGGTTGAAAGTGTTGATAACGGGGGCGGATATTGTCCGGGGGCGGGATGGGAACTTCCGGCCCACATTGCTTTTGCTTTTTGCAAACTGATATAGCTGCCGTCTTGTTCGATTTTAATTTCTATTTCCTTAAATCCTGCTTGTTCGAGCAGGTTTCGGCATTTTTCAACAGTACCTGTGGGTTTACTCATATTGAAGGAAATGCCGTATTTTTCAGCTACTTTCTGCGTTACAACTCCGCCGACAAAAGCGGTGTCGGCGAAGGCATGAATTCCCAGGAGGCCTCCGGGTTTGAGGAATTTGTGCCAGTGGGTGAGGGCTGCGTGCAGATCCGACATCCAAATAAAGGCTGAAGAGCAAAAAAGGCGTGAAGCGAAGCTATCCCGCAGGGAATCGCAACTATTACCGGGAAAGTCGAGATTTTCGGCATCCGCCAGCAAAAATTCTGTATTGTTGAGATTTAATTTGATAGCTTTCTTTCTAGCTACAGCAAGCATTCCAGGCGAAATATCTACGCCAATAACTCGACCTTCAGTACCGACAATTTGAGCTGCTGCGATCGCCACATGGCCCGTTCCAGTTGCAATGTCTAAAACCTGCTGTCCGCGACTCACTCGCCCGTATTCAACGAGACGTTGAGCAATCTGCAAATGCCAATCGCTATTATCATAGGTTTGACTTCTGCGGGTGTACAAATCTGCTATTTCTTGCTTGTATTTGTCTAACTTAGGTTGATTGTTCATCATTTTTTTATTCGTATAAAATCACCGAAGATAGTAGGTTGGGTTTAGCGTAAGCGTTACCCAACAAAGTTTTGGTTGTGTTGGGCGAAGTGAAACGGAGGGTTCGTTTCAAGGGCCCAACCTACGTCTAATTAGACTTCTCCTTTCAAAGCAGATTTTGAACAGGCATCCTGCCTGTTCCACGATAATTATGGGAGATGTCTATTATATAGCACTCACCTACTTAGAAATAGTCCAGGACGCATAAATACCAAAGAAACCGGGTTTTTGGCTGTTTATGCGGGTGTAACGAAGTATTTCGGAAAAAACCCGGTTTCTGACCACCCGTGCATCCAGGACTATTTAATCATTACGTAAAGCTGCGATCGGATCTAAGCGAGCCGCATTCCTCGCAGGTAGCACTCCAGCCAATAAGCCTACCGTAAAAGACAGCCCAAAACCCGCTGCGATCGACCATAATGAAATGACAAACGTAAACTTAAATGCTGTGGCTGCCCCAAAGGCGATCGCGATAAAGCTACAGCTTGTTCGGCTTGCCTGACTTGACTTTGAGCTCGATGTAGGCGAGAATCTGCCCTTGTTGAACGCTGTATCCTTTAGCTGAGTACCATGAACAAAGTTATTTCTTCAAGGCTTCCGCTGGTTTTGGGGTTGTTGTTCATTCCCCTCACGTCCATTGCTAATGCAAACGCAGCTCATGCAGATCGCGCTCATCCCCTCTATTGGCGCAGTGAATCTCGTCAGACAACTTTATCTATTGCCCAATCACCTTTAACATCTTCTACCTCACCTTTTCTGGCTGCTCAACCTAGTATTAGCCAAGGTCAGCAAATTTGGGGTTGTAGGGCAGAAGGCACAAAACGGATATATGTTGTCGATCAATTAAACCGCAATGCAAATAGTTTTGATATGGCAATTTATGAAAGAAGCAGAAAATCTAATGGGGACAATTGGGATAATGGGAAATACATTGGTACAGCCCAGGTAAATGTAACCCAAAAAGAACCCGGATTAGTAGGTCGCGGTCAGATTTACAACAGTATCTTAGAGGTAAATGCTTTTGGTAGAACTGTTGCTTTTTACGTAAAAGACAGTGTTGATGGTCAAGCCTCCGGTAGGTGCTCTGTGGAATGGCAGATGGCAGACAGCGAAACGCGACGACTGGTGAGACAATGCCTAGCTCTAGTTGAAAGTAAATACAATGGTGTTTCTGAAGTTGCTCGATTTCGATGTACAGGCGATCCCAGTTCCTACATTGAGGAACTGCAACGTCAGAAGTAGAGAAGTCTATCTAACTATCTTACATGGTCTTGCCAACGGCTGGAAGCCAAACGATCGCCGTTCACCCGTGTTCTGCGTTTGCAGTAGCTATGCCGTAGGGTGCGTCAGAGCGTGAATGTTGGTCGATCGCCCAAATCACCCAATCT
>NZ_JAUBOJ010000623.1:0-2409 GCF_036700185.1 Microcoleus sp. BM001215392
CTTTCAACAGTAACATCGGGTAGATTAAGCAGTCTGTCAAGATGAAGATCCATAGAGTAGAAATCAAGAAATCCTATCTCATTATACACTTTTCACCAAAAAGCCAGAAGAGCCCCTCCTCGAAGAACAGCTATTGGTAGTTCGCTTAGAGATTGAGGAGCTATAGTTCCCGTAACGAGTGCGAATGCTTCTTCATAGGTCATAACTAAAATGTTGCTAAAAAGTAGAGGCGATCGAGTATGTCATACCAAATCCGGGTATTTTATCCTTTTTATTGTCATTGTTCACTGCGTGAAGCAATCGCATAGACTCTGACACCAAGCGGAAGATTTATAAAGGAGATGCCCAACCCGGATCTGGTATCAGCGCGCGCTATCTGCAATCTGCTTCAAGTTTTCAATTTGTTTCGCGCGATCGGAGCGTTCTTTTGGCGACAATTCAGAAGTGGTTTTTGATGCTTCCGACTGAGCCAAATCTTTTAACAGAGTTGAGCCCACTTCTCCCAGTTTCGATGCTTGAGCCAGTTTGAGCGCTTCATCTAGCGCGTTGTACCATAAACCTGCCTCAGCATAGATATTAGCTTTTTCAACACTATTTACTGCCCTGTTGAGTTTACTTTGTACAGCCGCAGGCATTGCTACAACCTCAATATTTGCCTCGCTTACTAGATCGCCTGAGGGGTTATCTGGGTCGCAATTGATCACAATTTGCCAAAGATATTGTTTCTCCTGTTGCAACCCTAATTCGCTATTCGAGAACGGGGATAATTTCATAATTCCCGGTGAACTCTGCAAGGACATCTGACGAACTTGTTTGGGTTTAGCGCCTGGAATCCACTCGTATATCGTGAATTTTATGGGCTTGGAGGCAGAATCATTAGGCACAAACCAAGCGAACGTAGGGTATCGAGAAATCGTTCGTCCGACGTAGTTCGCAGAGGCAAGAACGGTTAGCGGCATACCTCCTCCAGAACACCCTCTAGTCGTTCCTCCATCCGATCTTCTCTCTGGAGGGACAGGCTTTTGATCGCCCGGTGCATAACCCGCCAGAACTGCCGGAGTTACGATCAGCGTTAAACTCAAGGCACAACTGGTGAATAGTTTGATGTTGATGCGTTTGTTAAAGAACCACTGGATTGACATCATAACTTAGCCCTTTTTGCTTTTTAAATTATTCAATGGCTAATTTAGTTTTTTGTCCGAACCGATTGTCAACAATGCTAACATCAAATTCCAGATGCTTTAATTGATTATGAATTTGTTCAACCTCTGAATCGGAGTCACCCGATCTCACAACATTCATGACTTGTTTGATTTTGTGGTTGTTTTCTCATAACTTCGATCGGGCATCTCAGTATTGTGCCAGTTGCTAAAGTGACGAACCAGTTTGTCATCCATTTTTTTCTCCTTTGTTTTTATAGTGAGCTTGTGGTCAGTATTAGTTCTACAATAAATATATTAGATAGAACTAGAGTAGTTTGTGCCAAGTTAATTGCTTAAGTTTGTATTTCCTGTTGCTCTCTAAAGTAGTTATCATTGCACAACTCTGCAATGGGTAACTAGGAATTGCTGAATAAATGGGCGATCGCAAAAACTATTCTTGTCTGTTCTCACCCCCAACATCCGGGCAAAATGCTCGTAGAAGCCAACGCGATCGCGAACTCGATTTAGTAGGCGGGAGGCGGTAAGTTTTCATCTTCACATTGCCTTCTACTCTCTGCATACTGCTTACCAAATCAATTGGCAATCGTATTGCTTGAAAATCGTGTCACGGCTCACCAGTGTTGCAGTTTCAGTACGGCATTGAGCAATAAGCAGGCGATCGAACGGATCTTTGTGATGTTGAGGCAAATTATCCAGCTCCAGAATGTGAGGAAGGGTGACCGGGAGCAAGAGAATTCCATTTTCAGACTGCTGCTGAGCAATGATTTCAGCAAGAGGGGATTGTAGGTTGAGTTTGCCAATTTGAGTTTTAATTTGGATTTCCCACAAGCTCACAATGCTGACGACAAGCTGGGCGTCATCCTGCTGCATCAGTGCTAGGGTTGCAGGCGGAATTAATTCAGGTTCCCTGTCCCACCAGATGAAGGTGTGCGTATCGAGCAGTAGTTTCATGCTTCTCCTAACCAAAACTCATCTGGAAGCGGAACATCAAAGTCGTCTGCCATCCAATAGGCATTTCCTTTATGCAATCCGGGTATACGCTTCTTTTTCGAGACGCCAGGAGCTCGCTGCCGGAGCAAGGCTGCAAAGTCCAGGACTTCCTGTTGCTGCTCTGGGGTGAGGAATCGGATTTGCTCCATTAAGGCTTGTTCAATACTCACAGTGTCCTCCTATTAGGGTTTTGGCTCAACATAGGATCGCGAATTAAATAATTTACACATATTTGTGGGATGGGCGTCCCGCCCGT
>NZ_JAUBOJ010000624.1:0-2393 GCF_036700185.1 Microcoleus sp. BM001215392
CCTAGCCCCCCTTAAGAAGGGGGGGACAAGAAAAGAGTATTCTCTTTCGTCCCCGCAACGATGCGGGGGATGCGAGGGGGAAGAAGCCTCGGCGGTAAACGAGAGATACAAAAGTTTTTGGGCTCAAATTAACACGGCTTGGATACGGCTCCGATCGCCCTGGCTCCCCCATGATAGTCGGGGGGGACAAGATTCCGATCGACAGTCCCCGCAACGATTCGGGGGATGCGAGGGGGAAGAAGCCTCGGCGGTAAATGAGAGATACAAAAGTTTTCGGGCTCAAATTAACACGGCTTGGAGACGGATCTGATCCCCCCCTAGCCCCCCGAATCGTTGCGGGGGGACAAGAGAAGAGCATTCTCTTTCGTCCCCGCAACGATGCGGGGAATGCGAGGGGGAAGAAGCCTCCGATAGAAGCGAGATTTCTCAGGTTTCAATCCATTGTTGACACCGCCGGCACTGCCGTCTCCGATATTTCAGAGAATCGAAAAATCGTACAACATAAATTATTTGACATCTCAAATCCCCTTAAAACACTCAAACTATGCAGCTAGAACTCAAACAAATCACAGTCCAACCAGGAAGTCAAATACTGCTAAAAGACATAACCTGGCAGATGTTTGAAACCATCTTAGTAGAACTCGGAGAACACCGCGCCTCCAGACTTTCATACAGCAACGGAACATTAGAAATCATGGTACCGCTACCGGAACACGAAATTGGCAAAGTCTTGATTGGAGACTTAGTGAAAATCCTCCTCGAAGAACTAGATATAGAATTCTGCTCTTTGGGCTCCACTACACTAAAAAATGCAAAAATGGCTCAGGGATTAGAAGCTGATGACTGTTTCTACATCCAAAACGAAGCCGCAGTTCGAGGCAAAAACCGCCTCGACTTAGCCACAGACCCCCCTCCCGATTTAGCCATCGAAATCGACATCACATCGCGCGCACAACTTAACAACTACGAAGCATTGGGAGTTCCCGAATTGTGGCGCTACAACGGCCGCGACCTGCAAATCAGTGTATTGCAAGATGGAAAATACATACAGTCCGATCGCAGTTGCCAATTTCCCAACTTCGCGATCGCCCAACTCATCCCCCAGTATTTAGCACAAAGCAAAACCGCCGGCAGAAACGTCGCCATGAAAGCCTTTCGAGCTTGGGTGAAAACCCAAATTTAGCGATATTTCATACCATAGGCCAGATCGGCCCCTCCCACCCCTGGTGGGAGGGGGGACAAGAGTGCGATCGAACTCCCCCAGTACAACCAGAGGGATTCGAGGGGATCTCGCCTCGGATAGAAGCGAGATTTCTCAAGTTTCCAGCGATTTATCCGCAGCGGGCGATCGCATCAATACGCCCAATTTATCCGATCGCGCGATCGACAAATTTACCCTCGGGAAACAGCACTGCCGTATCCAAAATGCTATCTAGTAAAAAAATATACATAATCCCAGATTTATTTTCGCCAGCCCAACAGCCGTATCTAGACTCCCGTAGCTGACAACATATACATTGCAGGCGGTGCTGTTTCCCAAAAAAGATACTACCGTACCTGACGCGCAGCTTGATTAAATGGCTACAAAATTTCAGTAAATACCATCTACACAGTCACCAAACTCAAAAGTTAAAATCGACCCAAGCAAAAATACCACTTCCTACCGATTTTTTCCCCAGTCAGACATCAAGGAGTGCATCAAGATGTTAATCTATAAAATGCTCAAAGGCAGAGCCACTACACCTGCCGCAGGTTTTACTATGATTGAGACATTGATAATTCTTTTAATCATGGGAACTTTTAGTGCGATCGTCGCCCCCGGTTGGCTGATGTTCATCAACAACCACCGTTTAAAGGTATCAGTCGATCGTGTTTATGCTGCGATCGATCGCGCCCACAGCAACGCCAAACGCGACAAAACTACATGGCAAGTCAGCTTCAAACAAATAGAAGAAAAGGCACATCTAGCAGTTCACTCAGCCGACATTCCCCCAAGTCAAATACCAGCCCATGAATGGAAAGAGCTAGAAGAAAAAATTCAAATAGATCCACATGAAACCACAATGCTCGAAGTAGATGAAAGCAACAACCAAAAAGCAGACGGCACAATCCAGCGAGTAATGTTCAACTATCGAGGTTGTCCCGTATCTCGCAGCGACCACGACTGCACCCTCACAAGTATCAGAGCCAAAGGAACCCTAACACTATCTCATCCCCAGTTAAAAAACAGCCAGCGCTGCATCATTATCTCCACTCTCCTAGGACACAAACGCATCTCCAAAAGACAATCAAAACCCAATCCCAACAACGACAAAAAAAGATACTGCTACTAATACCAATTTCAAACGAAATAACAGTATTCTTGTTCCCCCCCTTTATAAGGGGGGGGCTAG
>NZ_JAUBOJ010000625.1:0-2387 GCF_036700185.1 Microcoleus sp. BM001215392
CTGGTTTTTGAAGCCTGAAGAAGCATGACCGCATATAAGTTATTAGTTATCATCTTATATTCACTGCGGTCATGCTTCGCCCCTACAAACATATTTGCCTTGCGTGAGATGCACCCTTGCTACAGTCGTCTTTAGACGACTTCAGCTATGAGACAGGGGTTTAAACCCCTGTCGGGCTGTCGGACTAATGGCACACTTACAAAATTACCAATGACTAATGACTTTTTACTTTTTAGATGTGGTTGGTGAGGGCGAAGGTGGACTGTTTTTTGTAGGTTGATTGGGCTTAGCTTTGGGGTCTGGTTTGGGTGGGGGCGGCGGCGGAAAAGTTGCCGCGCGTCTGGGTATTTGTAGCGCTGTGCGGAATGCAGAAGACGGGAAAAATGAGCTAAATTGAGAAAGTCGATCGCTAATTGGTTCCGGTGCATCTTCCCACAAGCTTTCGTAGTAGAAGAAAGCAGCGCCTAAGCCGTATTCTTGGACTGCTTGCACCTGGGATTTAATTTGCCCTATCGCTACTGGACGATTTCTTAAACCTGTCATAATCCCAACTCCTGTAGGAATCTTTTGCTGTGCTTCTCGCATTTCTGGGCGGTTAATCTTGTCCACAAATGATTCTAGATTGGGACGGTACACTTGCACAATCAGTTCGTCTGCAATATCCAAACGAACCCAAGCTAACCAATCTTGCAGGTGATATTTGTAAGCAAATTCGTAGTAATTGGGAGAAATTGAGAAAATTGCATTTGGTTTTGCTGCTTTGACGGCTTGATTTAGTTGTGACATAAAAGCGGTGATTTTATTGGCTCGCCATTTCACCCATGCTGCATCTTGAAAATCTATTGGAGGTGCTTTTTTTGTTTCTTTGGTGTACAAATCAACTGTATATTTGTCATAGCCAAATTCTGATGGCAAACTCATGTGATCGTCGAATTGAATGCCGTCGGCGTTGTATTGTGTGGTGATTTCTAGTACGAGTTCAGTAATAAATTTCTGCACTTCTGGATGAAATGGATTGAGCCAAACTACTTCGCCGCCTGCACCGTTTGATGTTTGAGTGCCGTCTTGTTTTTGGGTCAGCCAATCGGGATTGTTTAAGGCTAATTCTGAGGTGGGAGGAGTCATGAAACCAAACTCGAACCAAGGAATTACTAGCAAACCTTGGCGGTGGGCTTGAGCGACTAAATCTCCGATCATATCTTGTCCGTCTAACCCTCTATAAACAAAGGGTTGAATGTCTCTTTGCTGGGCGACGGGGCTGGGATACATTGCATAGCCTGAGTTCCAGACTACGGGATAAATTGTGTTAAAATTTAATCGCTTTAATTGGCTGAGGGCCTCGGCTACTTTGCGCCTATCTCTGAGGATGTCTTTGTCGTTTGTTGTCATCCAAACTCCGCGAATTTCTTGGCGGGGTTGCTGCGCGATCGCGCCGATCGCATTATTGAGCAACAATACTATAATGAATGAGAGGGCAAACAGCAGTGGCAACAAACGTTTAATCGATCGCGACCAACTGCGAGGCATGATCCGTAATGTCATAATTGTGAATGGTGAGTTAGCTATCAAACACACCCCGGCATAATTTGCTGATAAAATTTGCTCGCTCTACAGTCTACAGCCATTTGCGCTAATTGTGCGATCGCAACTGAGGCGATCGTCTGTGATATAAACGATCTGTGAGAGCATTTTGTTAAAATGCTGGGCAATCATTAATTACGCGCTGCCAACTTTGTTTACCGGACAGTGCTGCCTGCCGGAGTGCGAATGTTGTAAAATATCGGTACTGAAACATTTCGATCTAACATCTGTAATTGTGAAAGATTTAGTCTTAATTGGTGGCGGTCACAGTCATGCTATTGTATTGAAAATGTTCGGCATCAAACCGCTGCCGTCCGTGCGTTTGACTCTGATTAGCGATGTCCTGTACGCGCCTTATTCGGGGATGCTACCTGGACACGTTGCCGGGTTTTACGATTATGATGAATGTCACATCGATTTGCGATCGCTCGCCCAATTTGCCGGATGTCAAATATTGGTCGAGCGGGCGATCGCGATCGACTTTAGCAAAAATCAGGTTATTTGTCAAACCAGCCCTCCAATTAAATTTGATGTGCTGTCTGTGGATATCGGTAGCACTCCCGCAAATCTATCAGTTTCAGGTGCGGCAGAATACGCCATTCCAGCTAAACCAGTACCAGAGTTTTTAGCTAGCTGGAATCAGTTAATCTCTGCCAAACAAAACTATCCAAAAAAACCTGTACGAATCGCGATCGTTGGTGGCGGCGCGGGCGGCGTAGAATTAGCCTTGAATATGCAATCTCGTCTTACGAAGGAAGAGGTTCGATGGAAGTCGGAAGAGGGAAGGGTACATCTCATTGTTGAAA
>NZ_JAUBOJ010000626.1:0-2366 GCF_036700185.1 Microcoleus sp. BM001215392
CCATAATTTTTACTCAGCGTTAGCTGAGTAAATTTGTGCTTAGTCTAAACTCCAATTGTCTCCGTTGAGCTGAAATACCCAGTTCTGTTGTTTCGTTGGTTGCATTTCTGCTTCGCCTTTCGGGTGATGTTTGCTTTGAAAATGCTCCTGAAACTTGTCACTGGCAATAGTGTTTCACCCTCAGAAACTAGGCAATGTTCTATTTGCCAAACCGCTTAGAACTAGCGAATCCTATTGGGGTTTTGACCTCAGGTAGCGTAGATCTCAAGGATCTTATTCTGGCGTAGCAGGGTTTTTATCCCTGGGGTAAACTGGAAACTCCGATTTACTCCATTTCTTTGCTACTCTATGTTAATATTCTGGAATTGACACAATTGCACTACTGCTAGCGAACACTCTACGGCAAGTCCAACATATCCTGAATCTGACTATTGGAATCCTAGACCATCATTTGACATCCACCGGGTGCGTAAACGCACTCTTGATTCCCAAGCATCGCTACTTAGGTTTCTGCTTCCTTCCCCCAGGGGGTTTCGCACCTGCCTTAACAGATTTACTCTGTTCGGGTCTTACGGTCGCTCCACAGACGCTCCACGGCAAGCCCTGCCGCCAAAATGTTTTTTGCCGCATTGATATCTCGGTCATGGTGCGTCCCACACTTGGGGCAATTCCATTCCCGGATATTCAACGGCATTTTTTCAACGATGTGTCCACAGTTTCCACACCGCTTTGAACTCGGAAACCATCTGTCAATCTTGATTAAAGTACGACCGTACCAGTCACACTTGTATTCAAGTTGCCTGACTAATTCGCCCCAACTTGCATCACTAATGGAAGCGGCTAGTTTGGGATTTTTAATCATATTCTTCACAGCTAAATTCTCAATGGCAATCGTTTGGTTTTCGCGCACCAATCGAGTGGTTAGCTTGTGAAGGTTATCTTTTCTTGCATCAGCGATCTCTTGATGCACTCGCGCTACTTTAAGTCGCGCTTTGTGACGGTTGTTAGATCCTTTTTGCTTTCGACTTAAAGATTTCTGTGCTCGGGTGAGTTTGCGATATTTTGCCTTGAATCCTTGGGGATTGACAATCTTTTCACCACTGCTGGTCGTGAGCAAACTAGCAATTCCCAAGTCGATGCCCACTTGAGAGTCTGACTTAGGTAAAGTCTTAATTTCAACATCTACCAGCAGGGATACTGACCATCTACCAGATGGTGCAAGCTTCACCGTAATGGTTGATGGAACCCCGCCCATAGGTAGCTCCGGCTCCAACGAATAGGCAACGCTTGGGTGCATTTTGCTAGGTAGACTTGTCCATCCTTAAACTTAAATGCCGACTTGGTGAACTCTGCACTACCACCGTTTCGCTTCTTCTTGAAGTTGGGATACTTTGCCCGCCCGTCAAAAAACTTGGTGTAAGCAGTTTGTAGGTGACGCAAACACTGCTGTAAGGGTACGCAGCTAACTTCATTCAGAAAATCTAGTTCTTCTGTTTTCTTCCATTCGGTTAGCATGGAGGAGGTTTCAGCGTAACCTACCCGTTTAAGCTCTGTGTACCATGCTTGGGTTCTTGCAGCTAAAGCACGGTTGTAGACCAAGCGGGTGCAACCGAGCGTGCGTCGCAACAAACTCTCTTGTTCCGGGGTTGGGTAGAATCGGTAGCTGAAGGCTCTTAATGTCATACTCACCTTTTGGCGTTCCCTTCACACTCTAGCACTTGTAGTGTGAAAGGGCGGTTTTTAACAAAAATTTATGTAAAGCCGTCCTAAAAGGACAGGGTTTCCAACCCCCTTTTTGAGATGAATTTAGCCGATTTAACCTAACGAACGCATGGAAGCAAGAGGGAATCCGAGATGCCTTTCAAACTCCCATATGAGGTACTCATGGGCATAGGGCATAGGTCTCCGTGGGCATAGGGCATACCTCACTTTTTTGAGAAAGGCTATAAATATATTTTCCCAAACAAAAAGCGCCCCTATTTCTAGGGGCGCTTTCTGTTTATCTCAAGTTAAAAATTAACCGTTGATGGAAGGAGCAACCAATGCAACTGGAGTTGTTTCGCCAGCGGCCAAGTCGAGTGGGAAGTTGTGAGCGTTGCGCTCGTGCATGACTTCCATACCCAAGTTAGCGCGGTTGATGACATCAGCCCAGGTGTTGATGACGCGACCTTGTGAGTCGATAATCGATTGGTTGAAGTTGAAACCGTTCAAGTTGAATGCCATTGTGGAAATACCCAAAGCGGTAAACCAAATGCCAACTACTGGCCATGCGCCTAACAAGAAGTGCAAGGAACGGCTGTTGTTGAATGAAGCGTATTGGAAAATCAAACGACCGAAGTAGCCGTGGGCTGCAACGATGTTGTAGG
>NZ_JAUBOJ010000627.1:0-2355 GCF_036700185.1 Microcoleus sp. BM001215392
GGGGGACAAGAGTCTTCTCAAAGTCCCCCGACCTAAGGGGGATTTAGGGGGATCTAGACTTAGGTAAAAACGAGATTTATCAAGACTTTCAGGCTTAAGTTGACACTAATGAGCTTGGCCTTTGTCCCTGCAATTGATCGCGGTAGGGACACGGCACTGCCGTCTCCTCTATATCATTCCGGCACAGCCGGAATTGAGATAACTAACAGTGGCGCAATATTTCAATTTGAACCAATGGAGACAAAACAATGAAAACGAAAAGATACTGGTTGCTAGCGTGTTTGGTAGCTTTAAGCATATTCTCAGGCTGCTATTTCAACATTGGTAATAACGGGGTTAGAGGCTCTGGAATCGTCAAAACTGCATCCCGAAAAGTGGCTGGATTCTCATCGATTTCCTTTAAATCTGTGGGCATGGTCAAGGTGCAGCAGACGGGAAAAGAGTCCCTCACAATTAGCGCCGAGGACAACCTCTTGCCACTCTTGGAGGGTCGCGTGGCCGATCGCACCCTGTATCTCGGCACCGTGAATGATGCCGCCATCAATCCAACCAAGCCCATTGAGTTCGTCGTGCAAGTCAAAAGCTTAGAAGGCTTGCACCTGAACGGTGTCGGCAGTATTGAGGCGAAGGGTATCGAAGGCAAGCGGTTGTCGGTTTCTCTGGATGGAGTGGGTAGCATGGCGATCGCCGGCAGCGCCGATGTGCTCGATCTGGACCTTTCCGGGGTCGGAGGCTTCCAGGGCGAGGAGTTCAAGACTAAGCAGGCTACTGTTCGGAACAGTGGTGTGGGGAGCGCTGTAGTCAGTGTGAGCCAGCAGTTGAACGCATCTGTATCCGGCGTGGGGTCGATCGAGTATGTCGGTTCTCCTCAACTCCGGGAGTCTGTGGAGGGTGTGGGGAAGATCAAAAAACGGTAGCTTTTAGCAAGTTGCAAATTGATTTTACTTCAGCATTCCGAGCCTTGATAAAAACTATGCCTTAAGAAGAATACTTTCATCAATTTTAAAGGGTAAGCTAATAACAAAATTAGATTTATCCTGTGACTTAGTAAAAATTATAAGTCTCAAAAAATAGTGAACAAAGGAGATTCAATGAAAACAAAAACAGGGCTGTGGATTGACCACCGGAAGGCTAGTATCCTGACTATTACGGAGAAAGGGGAAGAGATGAAACAGATAGTATCGGAGGCAGAAAAACAGCCTAGGCGATCGGGTGATTCACCGCTTAAGGGTAGCTATGAATCATCTCAAGTACCCGCAGATGATAGTCGCCAAAGATATTTTACGGGAGAACTCAATACTTACTACGATGAGGTGATTGCGTTTATTCGCGATGCAGAGTCTATTCTGATATTTGGCCCTGGTGAGGCAAAGGATGAACTGAAAAAACGTCTTGAAGGACATCACCTCGGTAAACGCATCGTAGGTATTGAGACGGTTGACAAAATGACGGACAATCAAATCGCCGCGAAGATCCGACAGCACTTTGCCGAGTAGCGCACTGGTAGCAAAAAGATCGATCGCAAATCAGTTGATTGAATCCCAAAAATAAAACCGATGAATCCCCAACTCTCGATGTTTTAGGATTTACCAGAAATCATCAAGCATATCTGGTAGTTACGCGATCGAATAACGGTTTGGGGCTGGGTTTGTCGATCGTCCGTTATTAGGTAGAGGCGCATTGCGGGGCGGTGCGAGCCGAGAGCCCAGGGCTGGGAAAAGGCGCGACTTTCACAGTTTCCTTACCTTTGATTTGAGCATTAGGTCGAGCTTGGTGCGATGTTGGGGAAACGATTATGCGTGTCAAATTATCGATCGCATTTTAATTTTAACTGTTCCCAGCGACAGATGATATTTATGTTTTTTGATTTTAGTATCAAAATGCAACATGAATTCCGATTTGCGATCGACAAATATTTGCGTAAGTAATCAAACTCAATTTATACCTATTATTGGACTTGGAGCCGCAACTCATGCAAAGTACAGAAACTACATTGTTCGATAAAGTTTTTCGAGACAGCCAAGGCAACATAGTTATAGCTCAACCGCCAAATCTACCGCTGATTGTCGGGATTGTAGCTAGTTTATTAAAGCTGGTTGTGACCGCAGGTACAATTAATCTGGCATTGGATCTAGTAGGTTTTGGCGCCTTGTTTACTTGGGCTTGGGAAGAATTATTTCAAGGCGTTAATTACTTTCGCCGAGGATTAGGTTTAATTGCGCTGGTTGCTCTGATTGCAGTCAGAATTCAATAAGCAGGCAAGCATCAATAAATCGGGGCTGTAAAAAGTAGGTAGGGAGAGCATCCCGTTTTTGTAGGGGCTCTCGCATTCGCGCTGAAAATCTCTCGTATAGT
>NZ_JAUBOJ010000628.1:0-2303 GCF_036700185.1 Microcoleus sp. BM001215392
TGTCGGAAATGTCGGAAAGATCGGATATAATACGACAAACCGCAGCACACGACTGACCTATGGAAATCGCAGAAGTGTTAAAACTCGCAGACGAACTAATTTTCGCGAAGACGGGAGAACATATAGACTATCTGCAAAAAGCTATCCTTGAAGGGACATTCCAAGGTCGGACATACCCGAAAATTGCTGAAGAAACTCATTCAAGTGAAGGCCATACCAGAGATATCGGTTCGGAATTATGGCAAATACTCTCAGAGGGATTCGGAGAAGAGATTACTAAAAGAAATTTTCGAGCCATAATAAAAAAAGCGAAATTTGATAACTTTTCATCAGCTATCGGTAGAGTAGGTAGAGATTATGTAGCAATTAATAACTTCAATATTTGTCAAGAAAGGGCGAGAAGTCCAACAGAACCCGCAAACCCCCAACCAACTTCTAAACAACTCCACATAGACTTAGGCGACGCACCCGAAATATTCAGGTTTTTCGATCGCACTTCCCAACTCTCCACCCTCGAAAACTGGATAATACACGATCGCACACGCCTAATCGCACTCCTCGGAATCAGCGGCATCGGCAAAACCACCCTTTCCCTCCGCTTAATAGACGAAATCAAAACTCAATTCGATTACGTCATCTATCGCAGCCTCCGCTTTTCCCCAACCCTAGACGCAACCCTCACCAACCTGCTGCAAATCTTCTCCAAACAATCCGAAATTCCCCAAAACATCGAAACCAAAATTTCCCAAATCCTCGATTACCTGCGAAAATACCGATGTCTGATTGTCCTCGATGACGTGCAAATGCTTTTTAGCAGCGGACAACTCGCAGGACAATATAAAACTGGATATGAAGATTATCAGTTATTTTTTAAACTAATTGCCGAAGTTTGTCATCAAAGTTGTTTGATATTCAATAGTTGGGAAAAACCCAGAGAAATTGCCAGATTATCAAAAGAGTATCGTCCCGTGCGATGTTTTGTATTGGGAAGTTTGGGAGAAGCTGCTAAAGAGATTTTGAAATCGCCAAAGTTATCCGATGAGGAAACATGGTCAAATTTGATTGATATTTATCAAGGAAATCCTCTGTGGTTGGAGTTGACTGCAACGCTGATTCGAGAGTTATTTGGCGGGAGAGTTGCGGAGTTTTTGCAGTGCGAGATGCCGATTTTAGATGAAGGGTTGCAATTTCAATTATCTCTACCTTTTGGGCGTTTGACTGCGGCAGAGTTGGCAGTGATGGTTCACCTGGCTAATCAACCTGAATCTGTTGCTGTGTCGCAGTTTTTCAACAAAATACCGTTTTCGCCGTCAGAAATAGTCAATGCAGTGCGATCTCTGGGAAATCGGTTTTTATTGGAAGCAATAGAAGAGGAAAAGATAACTTTGTTTAGTTTGAATCCCGTGTTGAAACAGTATGTGCAAAGTCGGTATCTTTCTAATTGATGTCAAATCCGGTTGATAAACGCGATATTCGTAGGGAAACGGCAGTGTCCATGAGTGTAAACTTAAGCCTTAAATCCTCTGTATCTCTCCTCTCGTTTATAGCTGAGGCCAGATCCCCCTAAATCCCCCTTAAGAAGGGGGACTTTGAGTAGATTCTTGTCCCCCCTTCTTATAGCATTTCTAAAAAATATTGCTACAATAAAATCGTTTGGTTTGTTTACAAGTAACTATGTAGGCATAGGTGCGTCGCTGTTAGATTGTCGATTTTTATTTAAGGATTGTCAATGACGACGCACCCTACAGCTTTGAGAATGCTCTTGTCCCCCCCTTCTTAAGGGGGGCTAGGGGGGATCTGGGCCTAATTGTGAAACAGCAGTCTGTGACTGCGCTTGAGTTCAAATTGACACGGCTTTGGGCACTACCCTTTCCCTAGGGTAGCTGATTCTGTAAGTGCGATCGCACCCACTCTCTAAACTCTCTAATTCTCGCATTCTCTCCCTTTTCTGAGTCTAGGTGCATAAACCGTGCGAGTTCTTTGACAGGAAAAGAGGCAAATGCCAAACTCATTTCCGATTCGACATAACCCGTATCATTTAAAATATTAATTATTAGTTTCCCCTTCTTCCAAATCCAAACCTCCGGCACTTTTAATTCCGCATAAACCGCCATTTTATGGATAGATGAGCTAGTCAAATCCATTTCCACAGCTAAGTCTGGTGGTGGGTCATTTTTGAGATCGATAGTTAACTTTCCTCGCATTAAAGCTTCATTTTGGATATAAAAACATTCATCAGCTTCGTTACCAGCTTTTTTCGGTTCCGAACGCCAAGTAGATGATTTTAATCCGATAATTTCAAT
>NZ_JAUBOJ010000629.1:0-2294 GCF_036700185.1 Microcoleus sp. BM001215392
ATAGAATAGGAATTACTCGTGGGGTTGGGCGAAGCATTCGCGCCTATATCCTATCAATTATATGAGAGATTTTTAACGCGAATGCTTCGCCCCTACGAAAACGGGATGTTCCCAATACTTCACCCTTATATGGTCTTGAAAATTAAGGTTTTTTGGATGGTTTTCGGACAAATATCATCATCGTACCAACCAGTCAAAGCCACAGCCAAAGCATCCGCCGCATCATCGGGTTTCGGAATATAGCCTAGTTCTAACTCCCGCGCCACTGCTTCTTGCACTTCCGATTTGTCAGCATTCCCGCGCCCAGTTAAGGCTTTTTTAATTTGGGCCGGCGTAAACTCGAACAGCGGCACTCCACACTGCGCTAATACTAATGTCAAAACTCCCCGCGCTTGTGCTATAAGTATGGTATTGCCCATTTTGTAAAAAAAGAGCTTTTCGGCGATCGCCAAATCTGGTTTTATCTGTTCAACTACGGCGTGCAAATCTTCGTAAATGGTTTTAAGCCGCTCTCCCATTTCCTGTTTTGGTGTTGTTTTAATCACGCCGCAGTCAATCATGGAAACAGAGTTTTGATCTAGTTTTCCGACAATGTGACAGGAAATTGCTCCGTATCCAAGGCTTGCTAAGCCGGGATCTAATCCTAGAATTATCTTTTTCATTTGTATTTAGGTTTGTAGTAAGGACTTTAGTCCTTAGTGAATCTGTTTTGAGGACTGAAGTCCTCACTACGAACCTAATATTTGAGGACTGAAGTCCTCACTACGAACCTCGAATTTAGGTTTGTAGTAAGGACTTTAGTCCTTAGTAGTCCTTACTACGAACTGGTTTCTATGCCGAATACTCGATCGAACACTTTGGTCACTTTAGAACCCGAATCTATTGATTCTAGCGGGTCTTTCCGCAATCGGTGACGCAAACACAGGGTCATCACCCGGCGAATATCGCCCACTGTGACCTCTGTGCGGCATTCTAAGGCGGTCAAAGCTTTGGCGGCCCGGTTTGTGACCAAATCGCCCCGCAGTCCGTCTACGTCCAATTCCGCGCAAACTTGGGAGATTTTGACTCGCAAATCCCGATCGAGCTTTACCGATTTCAGCCTTTCCTGGGCCTCCACCAACTTCTCCTGCATATCATCTTGTTCGTGCTGATATTTCGAGAGAAAGTCTGTGGGATCTTGGTCGAAATTCGATCGCTGTTCGACAATTTCTACTCTTAAATTCGGGTCTTTGACAGTCCGAATTTCGGCGTGCATCCCGAATCTATCCAGCAATTGCGGCCGCAATTCTCCTTCTTCTGGGTTGCCGGAACCAATTAAAATAAACTTAGCTGGGTGGCGGATCGAAATGCCTTCTCTTTCTACAGTATTCCAACCGCTGGCGGCCGAGTCAAGCAAAACATCGACTAAATGATCGTCGAGCAAATTGACTTCATCGACGTAAAGAATGCCGCGGTTGGCTTTAGCTAAAAGACCGGGTTCAAAAGCTTTAACACCTTCCGACAAAGCTTTTTCAATGTCGATCGTACCGCAAACTCGGTCTTCGGTCGCACCCAAAGGTAAATCTACCATTTGGACTTTTTTGCGGGCGATTTTAATCTCAGTTTGAGTTAAAGTGCGATCGCGCACCTCATCACTCATCAAATCCGGATCGCTGGGATGGCTGTTAAAAGGATCGTCTGCTACCACCTCAATTTCTGGCAGCAAGTCAGCGAGGGCGCGGATTGTGGTAGATTTACCAGTACCGCGATCGCCCATAATCATTACGCCACCAATTTTCGGATCGATGACATTCAACAGCAGTGCGAGTTTCATCTCCTCCTGACCGACAATCGCAGTGAAGGGAAAAACAGCGCGGCGGGCCACGGTAACAGTTGGCAGAACACCCGCATTCAGGTTATTGCTGACTTCGGCAGTAGGACTCACAATAAATTCTTTACTCTAATGACAGTTCTCTATTGTGACATACAGGGGGACAATAATCGATTGACTATTTCTCAGACAAAGAACGCGCAAACTCTAAAACTTGTATCTGACTTTCGTCTGACAAATGTCCAACCATCGCAGCTAATAGCTCAGATACAGACAACCAACGCCTTTCTTTCGACTTCCAGACAACTAAAAACTGCTCGGTAGACAGAGTACACAAAGCTATCGTTTCGCCAGAGCTATCGCTAAATTCTACTTCGTAATTTCCATCATCATAACAATCTACAATAGCCCCTCTAACACCTAGGTGTAAATTAGACAAGAGTGCAAAAATCCTAGAAGGGCGTAGCATTTGGACATAAAATCT
>NZ_JAUBOJ010000630.1:0-2290 GCF_036700185.1 Microcoleus sp. BM001215392
AGTTGTCAGTTGTCAGTTGTCAGTTGTCAGTTGTCAGTTGTCAGTTGTCAGTTGTTAGTTGTCAGTTGTCAGTTGTCAGTTGTTAGTTGTTAGTTGTCAGTTGTCAGTTGTTAGTTGTCAGTTGTCAGTTGTCAGTTGTCAGTTGTCAGTTGTCAGTTGTCAGTTGTTAGTTGTCAGTTGTCAGTTGTCAGTTGTCAGTCATTAGTCATCAGTCAATAGTCATTGGTCATCAGTCATTAGTCATTGGTCATTCAGTCTGTCAACTGTCAACTGTCAACTGTCAACTGTCAACTGTCAAAGGAAGCTCGATCCGAAGGTAGACGATCGCCTGCGGAAATTAAGAATTTTTTGAAGGAAACTTGTGTTTTGGAATGACGCGACATCAAAATTGGGTTTGGGACTGAGGCAAAAGCCGATCGCCCGCAATGGCACAAATAACATTATATCTGCGGGGAAACCGCAGTGCCGTCTTCTACCGACCCGGACTGCTCCCCCAAATCCGCCCCCGCGTGCCCCACACTTCTGAGGGGCGCGCTACAATCTAAAGTCGATCGACTTAGCACTCAGAGTCAGAGAGTGCTAAATTTGCTAATGTAAGCGCAAGGAGACAAACATGACCAAAATAGTTGCATTTAGCGACAAATCGAGACGGGCACTAGAACGCGGCGTCAATCAACTCGCCGATGCAGTCCGCATCACCTTGGGCCCGAAAGGCCGGAACGTCCTACTGGAAAAGAAATTTGGCGCTCCCCAAATCGTTAACGACGGTATCACCGTTGCTAGGGAAATTGAACTCGAAGATCCTCTAGAAAATGCAGGCGCTCGCTTAATTCAAGAAGTCGCGTCCAAAACTAAAGATATCGCAGGCGACGGCACCACCACCGCTACCGTGATTGCTCAATCCCTGATTCGCGAAGGTTTAAAGAATGTCGCAGCAGGTGCAAATCCAGTCGCACTGCGCCGCGGGATTGACAAAACGATCGCCCACTTAGTCCTAGAAATCGCTAAATTAGCGAAACCAGTCGAAGGAAGTGCCATTGCTCAAGTCGCTACAGTCTCCGCCGGTAACGACGAAGAAGTCGGCGACATGATTGCTCAAGCAATGGAAAAAGTCACTAAAGATGGCGTTATTACTGTTGAAGAGTCGAAATCTCTATTGACAGAATTGGAAGTTGTCGAAGGGATGCAGTACGATCGCGGATATCTTTCCCCGTATTTCGTCACCAACAACGATCGCATGGAAGTTGAGTATGAAAACGCTCGCATCCTGATTACCGACAAAAAAATTAATTCCATTCAAGAACTAATTCCGATTCTGGAAAAAGTCGCCCGCACCGGTTCACCGCTGATCATTATCGCCGAAGATATTGAAGGTGAAGCTTTGGCAACTCTGGTAATCAACAAAGCACGCGGCGTGTTGAACATCGCAGCTACCAAATCTCCTGGTTTTGGCGAGCGACGCAAAGCCATGTTACAAGATATCGCCGTTCTGACCGGCGGTCAACTGATTTCTGAAGAAGTCGGACTCAGCATTGATACCGCAACACTAGAAATGCTCGGTACCGCCCGCAAAATTACGATCGACAAAGAAAACACCATCATTGTCGCTGGTGACGAACACAAAGCAGACGTGAAATCACGGATCGAGCAAATCCGCAAGCAGCTAGCAGCAACGGATTCTGACTACGATACCGAAAAGTTGACCGAACGGATTGCCAAACTGGCTGGCGGTATTGCTGTAATTAAAGTAGGCGCAGCTACCGAAACCGAGCTCAAGGACCGCAAATTGCGCATTGAAGATGCTCTCAATGCTACTAAAGCTGCTGTGGAAGAAGGTATCGTCGCTGGAGGCGGTACGACGCTGATTCACCTGATTACGAAAATAGATGCAATCAGAAAGACTTTGGACGCTGAAGAACAAGTAGGCGCTGACTTGGTTGCAAAAGCTTTGGAAGCTCCTTTGCGTCAAATCGCTGATAATGCGGGCGTTGAAGGTTCGATCGCGATCGAGCGAGTGCGGGATAGCGAGTTGAACTTTGGCTACAACGCTCTCACCGACGTGTACGAAGATATGATTGCTGCTGGAATTATCGATCCGGCTAAGGTTGTGCGATCGGCTTTACAAAATGCCGGTTCCATTGCTGGTATGGTTTTGACCACTGAAGCTGTGATTGTCGAAAAACCTGAGAAGAAAAAAGCCGGCGGCGACATGGGCGACATGGGCGGCATGGGCGGCATGGGCGGCATGGGCGGCATGGGCGGCATGGGCGGCATGGGCGGCATGGGCGGC
>NZ_JAUBOJ010000631.1:0-2264 GCF_036700185.1 Microcoleus sp. BM001215392
GATTCAATCAGATTGAGATAAGCTTGGCGGCGTTCTTCGTTCATTGCTGACAACCCATGTTTTTATAATTTTACATTCTTTGTGATGGGAAAAACAAGGGGTAAACCACGGGCGAATCAAAACCGGGCGGTTTCAATCACCCGGTTTCTTTACGGAGGAGTTGGCGCTGACTTAGGATGTTTTCCCGCGTAGTAAACAAGCACTTTGCGTTTTTCTTCATCCGGTACATAAAATACTCGGTCTGAACTTGTTACTTCATATTCCCACGCACCTTTATAAAGTTTGCCTTTTAAGGGAAAAACTCTTTTCGGTTTTCTCACCATCGGGCTACTACATAAATCCTGATAGCAGCGACGAGTATTCTCAGGCGCACGTAACAATAAAGCTTCCCAATCCCGATTAACCCTTCGGTTTTTCGCTACTACTAACCAGGACGATTCAGATAATTGCGCGATAATTTCGGCTGGATTTTCTTTTTCTTCAGATGGGGGTGTAGGAGGTGCTGTAAGTGATTCTTCAGGGGGGATTATCAACTCAGAAAGCACGGGTACAGGTGCGGCAAGTTCTTCAGAGGAAACCGCGCTTTCTGAATCGTCTGGGGTGGGTGGAGTGTGCGTCATACCTGAGTCGATTCAGTAGTGCTTTCTATTTGAGGCGGTGTCAGCAATACTTCGTCAATTTCATCGCTGAAAGCTGCTGCGAGTTCCGGGCTAAAAAGTGCGATCGCGCTTTCGTGCCATTCATGGATTACAATCTCGATCGCACTCCACGCCCCAGGTTCCGACTCCGCAAGTCGGTAAGCTGTTTCTAATTCAGCAATCAATTCGCACAGTTCATCTGAGTCAAATACTTTCAGCCATCCATAGGGATGTTGCGAACTAATTGGTTCTCCCAGACGCAGGCGGTAAGCAGCCGCCATCACTTCAAATACTGTTAAAGAAACAGTTGCAGCTTTTACCCACAGCGCCATCTCCTCCCGCCGCAGCAAAGCAAAATGTTGGTCGTTGCGAGTAATGGTGACGGGGTGTTCCATCGCCAAATCGAGAACTCGTCCCGGTTGTTGGTTCAATTCGGTTGCGGTGATTAATTCATCGCCGTAAACAAGGCGCGAAGATTCATTTAGCATAGTTTTTGCGCCTCCACGAACTTAGCTTGTCAATCTATGTGTAGTATAGCGCTTTCTAATTCAGCAATCAATTCGCACAGTTCATCTGAGTCAAATACTTTCAGAACTTACGCACGGGTGGCCAGAAACCGGGTTTTTTCCAAAAATCTTTCGCCGCAGTCCACAGATTAAGCAAAAAACCCGGTTTCTTCGATGGTGGTGCATCCAGGACTGATTTTTTTTAATACCAATTATGCAACATCTTGCTATCACAAAATTATTGGTTTGTTGGGACTGTGTAGGCTGGTGCGTCGCTATGAGATTGTCGATTTTTTTGAGATATTTTCTCTGAGCGACACACCCTACAAATTTTTGTCTTTGATTGGCTAATGTTCCTCAACAAAGGCACGTTTAAATACACAAGGGGCGACCGATCTCAACCCCGCACTCTTCAACCGGCGTCCGGCGGGTTTTGTATGTGTAGACGCAGAAAAAACCGCAGAAAAAACCGCAGAAAAAACCGCAGAAAAAACCGTGTACTCTTCAACCGGCGTCCGGCGGGTTTCGTATGTGTAGACGCGGTTTCAACCGCCGTTTCAACCGCAGAAAAAACCCCGAATTATCTCCGAGAAATATCCCAACATTCCCGCGCAATTTCCCAATCTTCCTGAGTATGAATCACCAAAACTCGCACCGCTGAATCAACCGCCGCAACATCATCATCAATTGGCGAATTCAAATTCTTCTCTCCATCCAACCTTAACCCAATAAACCCAAAAACCTCGCAAACAGCAGCCCTGACAACAGCCGAATTTTCCCCAACACCCGCAGTGAAAATCAAAGCATCCAACCCGCCCAAACTCGCCAACATCGCCCCAATACCGGCGCGCAAACGGTGCACGTAAATATCGAAAGCAAGTTGAGCCCGAGAATTGCCATTTGCGATCGCCTCCGCCACCAGCCGCATATCGCTAGAAACCCCAGAAATCCCCTTCAAACCAGAATTTCGATTCAGAATATTATCGAGTTCCTCAGCAGTCAAGTGCGATCGCCTTAACAGATGAATTATGATACCAGGATCGATCGCACCCGATCGACTCCCCATCATCAAACCATCCAAAGGAGTAAAGCCCATAGTAGTGTCAACACTCCGGCCGCC
>NZ_JAUBOJ010000632.1:0-2250 GCF_036700185.1 Microcoleus sp. BM001215392
TTTTAACCGTTCGATCTTCAACCGGCGTCCGGCTTGTTTTGTTTGTGTAGACGCGGTTTCAACCGCCGTCTAATCATCAACTAATCATCAACCTGCGGAGGCAGCCTCCGCGGACTCAAGAAAATAACATAATTTTAACCGTTCGATATTCAACCGGCGTCCGGCTTGTTTTGTTTGTGTAGACGCGGTTTCAACCGCCGTTTGATCTTCAACCCGCTATACAAGCGGGTTTTGTTTGTCCGCAAAATGCTGCGGACTAAAGTCCGCACTACGAACCACTACGAACCAATCTTACTGCGGTTAATGGATCGGATTCGATATTACCAATTACCCATTACCAATTACCATTTAGAGATTATTTCAAGTTCAAGAACTTGTCTAAAGCGCTAACTACAACTGGCGGCCAGCGGCGGGTTTTTGCAACCCAATCGAGGTCTTTGTAACGGGAATCGAGGCCGACTGCGGCTACCCAATTGCTCTCGGCTTCTCCGCGCTGTCCTGCCTCCCAAAGACAGGCGCTGAGGGCTGCTCTCATGTCGGCAAATTGAGGATATCTGCGGACAATGTTTTTCATGTTGCGAATTGCTTCTTTGGTTTGCCCGTTTTGATAAAGTGCGAGGGCCTGGTTGGCGCGCGCAAAGGCATATTCTGGGGCTAGTTCAAAGGCTTTGCTGTAGTCTTTAATGGCTATTTCCCATTGTCCTAAACCTGCTTCGGCGTTACCTCGGTTGTTGTAGGCGGCTGGATCTTTGGGGTCTAATTCTAACACGTGGTTGTAGTCGGCGATCGCTTCTTCCCATTTTCCTAAACCTTCTAAGGCTGTGCCGCGGTTGAGGTAAGGATCGGGGGCGTTGGGAGCTAGTTCGATCGCCTTTTCGTAGTCAGTGATTGCTGGTTCTAGTTTATTTTGGCTGACTCTCGAATTGCCTCGGTTGCTCCATGCGGCGGCTTGTGAGGGAAATTTGTCAATAATTTCTGTCCACAAAGTTTCTGCGGCGGGAAATTTGCCTTCGTTTGTAGCCTCAAAAGCTTTCTGAACAAGTTCTCCTAATTCCTGCTGCTGAGGGGTGAGCTCTGTTGGTTGTACTTGTGCCGCGGCGGGTGCGATATTTCCTAACCAAACTAACCCGGTTACAATTAATACTGTAAAAAATGTGAAAAGTGAGCGAATCATCTTTGGTGGTAGTTGAAACTTTACTAAGCTGTTGCGTATTTAGATTGAATATTCTGGACGATGCTCAAAGCCATCCCACTCATGGTTGGATTGATTCTTGATACAGGATTTCAATACAGAACAGCTTAAACATATTATTAACCTAAATTGCGGGCGTTGGTTCAATCTCATGAGTTAAAAGTAATTTTATGAAAAAACGTTTATTAATTTTGGGCGGAACGGGAGATGCTGTTGAACTGGCAGCAAGGGCGTCTCAAATTGCCGAGCTAGAGGTGATATCTTCGCTAGCAGGGCGGACTAAACAGCCTTTGACCCCAAAAACGGGTACGGTGCGGATTGGGGGGTTTGGTGGGGCGGCCGGGCTGGCTGAGTTTTTGCGCTGTAGCCCGATCGACTTTTTAGTCGATGCAACTCATCCGTTTGCGGCGCAGATTTCGGCTCGTGCTGCGGTGGCTGCGGTTGAGTGCAATGTCCCTCATTTGATGCTGGTGCGCCCTGCGTGGGAGGCCGTGGAGGGCGATCGCTGGATTGAAGTCGCCAGCCACTCGGAGGCTGCAAGGGCTTTGTCAGGGCATTCTCGGCGGGTGTTTCTCACCATTGGGAGGCAGGAATTGGCCGAGTTTGCGGGTTTGGAGGGTGTTTGGTGTTTGATGCGGGCGATCGATCCTCCGGCACCAAATACTCCGATTCCTCACGGTGAATTATTATTAGCAAGGGGGCCTTTTTTATTGACAGATGAGCGGCAATTGCTCTTGGAATATCAGATTGATACAATTGTTAGTAAAAATAGTGGCGGTGCTGCGACATATCCGAAAATTATCGCGGCTAGGGAGTTGGGTATTCCTGTTGTGATGGTGCAGCGGCAGCCGATTCCTCATGTTCAGCGGGTTGCTGATGTGGCAGGGGCGATTTCTTGGCTGATTGAGCAGTTGAGTTGAAACGAACCGCGAAGGCGCAAAGGACGCGAAGGAAGAGGGAGAAGTTGATTGGAAGAACTAACGCTTAAATTTAGGTTTTTTTCTTGGGTGCATCTGGCGCAAGGCAAATATGTTTGTATGGGCTATAGCATGACCGCA
>NZ_JAUBOJ010000633.1:0-2222 GCF_036700185.1 Microcoleus sp. BM001215392
GGATGTAACGGATGGAAGTCCGAAGTCGGATGGAAGTCGGAAGAAGTCCGATGGAAGTCGGAAGAGGGAAGAGGGAAGTTCGGCAGCGAAGCCGTGTACGGGATGTAACGGATGGAAGTCCGAAGTCGGATGGAAGTCGGAAGAAGTCCGATGGAAGTCGGAAGAGGGAAGAGGGAAGTTCGGCGGCGAAGCCGTGTACGGGATGTAACGGATGTAAAGGATGGAAGTCCGAAGTCCGATGGAAGTCGGAAGAGGGAAGAGGGAAGTTCGGCAGCGGATTGTGTAACGGATGTAACGGATGTAAAGGATGGAAGTCCGATGGAAGTCGGAAGAGGGAAGAGGGAAGAGGCAATCTTCCGCAAGGGTTTGAGGACTTAAGAAAATCCTCAGCGTCTGTCGCGGTTGGATTATCAGAAAATCTGGTATATGTCAATTATTATCCGATATTTGGTAATTTGTCGATTTCTCTGTACGATCGATCGCGTCCTAGGAACTCATCGGAACCGCCAAAAACTGCTACGATCTTTGAGATTAAGTTGACAACAATGCAGCCCCTTCAATCCATGCTTGAAATTAAAATCTGAATGCTGTTATCCACAAACTCTGTCATCCTAGAAATTAGCATTAACAGTCCTGGATGGACGAGTGGTGAGAAACCGGGTTTTTTAGCGAAAAGATTTCCTTCCAACCCGCAGCTAAAATAAAAAACCCGGTTTCTTTTGCCTTGATACCTAAGTCCCGATCGACAAAATCCCAAGTCGGGATGTAAAATCTACTAAACATCGCAATTATTATGTCAAACCTCCCATTTTCCCCCGAGCAAATTGCCGCTGAAAGACTCAAACCCGAAGAATATGAAGAAATCGTTCAGCGCCTCGGCCGCCATCCCAATAAGGCTGAATTGGGAATGTTCGGCGTGATGTGGAGCGAACACTGCTGTTACAAAAATTCGCGGCCGCTATTAAAACAGTTTCCCACAGAGGGATCTCGCATTCTGGTCGGTCCTGGAGAAAATGCCGGCGTTGTAGATTTGGGAGATGGCTTACAACTTGCTTTCAAAATAGAATCCCACAACCACCCGTCAGCAGTTGAACCCTTCCAAGGTGCTGCAACTGGTGTCGGTGGAATTCTCCGCGATATCTTTACAATGGGTGCTCGCCCGATCGCACTTTTGAATTCCCTCCGCTTTGGCAATTTAGATGATAGCAAAACTCAGAGATTGTTCAAAGGCGTAGTATCGGGAATCAGTCACTACGGAAATTGCATTGGGGTACCCACAGTTGGCGGCGAAGTTTATTTCAATGATGCTTATGCTGAAAACCCATTAGTTAATGTCATGGCTTTGGGTTTAATGGAAACTCAAGAAATCGTTAAATCTGGCGCATCGGGAATTGGAAATCCTGTGCTTTATGTGGGCTCAACTACTGGCAGAGATGGCATGGGCGGTGCAAGTTTTGCTAGTGCAGAATTGACTGACAAATCGATGGACGATCGCCCAGCAGTCCAAGTAGGAGATCCGTTCTTAGAAAAATCCTTAATTGAAGCTTGTTTGGAAGCATTCAAAACAGGTGCTGTCGTCGCCGCTCAAGATATGGGCGCGGCCGGAATTACCTGTTCGACTTCGGAAATGGCCGCCAAAGGTGGTGTCGGAATTGAATTTGATTTAGATAAAGTTCCGGTGCGGGAAAGCGGCATGGTTCCCTACGAATACCTGCTTTCGGAATCGCAAGAACGGATGTTGTTTGTCGCCCACAAAGGACGGGAACAGGAATTAATTGATATTTTTCATCGCTGGGGATTGCACGCCGTAGTCGCGGGGACAGTGATTGAAGAGCCGATCGTCCGCATTCTGTTTAAAGGCGAAATCGCTGCCGAAATTACTGCAACAGCCTTAGCAGATAACACGCCAATTTATCACCGCGAATTGTTGACAGAACCGCCCGAATATGCGAAAAAAGCTTGGGAATGGACGGCGAAGTCGTTACCAAAATGTACAGTTGAAGGCATCGAAATCGGCGGTAGTCAGCAAAGTTGGAATCAGATTTTGCTGACTCTTTTAGATACTCCTACCATCGCTTCTAAACGCTGGGTTTATCGCCAATACGACCATCAGGTTCAAAATAATACTGTGCTTTTACCGGGAGGCGCTGATGCTGCGGTTGTTCGATTGCGGCCGCTGGAACCGTGTCAAAAAGAACCCCCCCAACCCCCCCTTGCTAAGG
>NZ_JAUBOJ010000634.1:0-2174 GCF_036700185.1 Microcoleus sp. BM001215392
TTCAAGATGTTTTAGGCGTTTACCCGGAAGATGGCAAAAGTCTCCGCATTCAAACAGAGAAACGAGCCAGAGAAGAGGGGTTTATTGATTGATTGGTTTTGTTAAGGAAGAAACTGTTGTTACCCACTATTTGGAGCAAAATTAGAAAAGAATTTACCATCTGGTCTGTAGGAACATTGCCAGGAATTGTTGCTATAGGGCTGATTGTACTCGTTCGTTTGAGTGGAGCGCTGCAATTGATAGAATGGGTAACTTTCGACTCGTTTCTCCGGCTGCGACCATCCGAACCAATCGACCAACGAATTGTGATTGTGGGAATTGATGAAGCCGATATTCAACGTATCGGGAATTACCCCATACCCGATCGCGAAATTGCCAAATTGCTGAGGACTTTGCAGAAATACCAGCCCAGAGCGATCGGTCTCGATCTTGTTAGAGATATACCGGTTGAACCCGGTCATGCCGAACTGGTTGCAACTTTTAAAGATATCAAAAATCTAATTTTGGTGGAAAAACTTATACCCATTTCTATTAAACCGCCCCCCGACTTACCCCCGGAAAAAATTGGTTTTACAGATTACTTTTCCGATGATGACGGCAAAGTCAGGCGTGCAATACTGGGAATAAATAGACCTGAAAACGATAAAAAATACGCCTTTTCCCTGCCTTTACGACTGGCAGAAACGTATCTCAAAGCTCAAGGCATTGAACTGAGCAATGGCAAGAGCGATCGCCTTGCAATGCGGTTTGGTTCGACTGAACTTCCTCGCTTTTTACCCAATTCTGGGGGCTACGTGCAAACTGATGATTTTGGAGTTCAGCTACTCCTCAATTATCGCAACGGTCGGGAACGATTTCGCACGCTATCCCTTCAAGATATTAACGATATTGAAGCAGGGAGTAATCCCGATGTGCTGCGCGATACCTTCGGCAGCCGAATTGTTCTAATTGGGAAAACTGCTCCTAGTATTAAAGACTTTATCAATACTTCTGCGATCGCTAATTTACAACCGCCTGGGAAAATTTATGGCGTAGAATTTCATGCCCATGTTGCCAGCCAAATCGTCAGTGCAGTTCTCGATGGACGACCCGTTTTTAAAACCTGGTCGCAGGGTTGGGAATATCTTTGGATTATCGGTTGGGGCGTTTTAGCAATTTGTCTCGATCGGCTGACTCAATCTCCATTAAAAAACCTCGTATATGTTGCTGCTGCCAGTCTTGGGTTAGTTGGAATTAGTTATGCCTTCATCCTCGGGGGATGGTGGATTCCAGCAGCACCAGCTTTATTAATTTTAGTCATTAATGGTGCAATCTTGAACACTTTCTATCAATACGACCGATTTTTGAGGTTTCAGATCGAGCTCCGCCAACACACCATCGAACGGACATTTGTTGAAATTCATAATGGCCCTCTGCAAACGCTAGCCAATATTTTGAGGCACGTTCAAGACCAAGATTTAGAACCCAATCGATTGATCGAAGAACTCAAAAATCTGAACTGGGAAATCAGAGAAGTCGGCGAATACTTGAAACTAGAAGCCCTCGATCGAAAGGAAAGTCTCCGCCTGGGCAGTGGTTTAATCCTAGACTTAAAGATACCAATTCGCGATCTACTCTATGAAGTCTACAGCCATACACTCCAGCGCAACTTTCCTTCCTTTAAAACGCTCAAAGTTAAAGCTTATTCGTTCGAGCCAATTGAAGAGCAATACTTAAGCCTGGAACAAAAGCGAGAACTCTGCCAATTTCTGGAAGAAGCGCTGTGCAATGTCGGAAAACACGCTAAAAAATTGACCCGTCTCAGTGCTACTGGCAAGGAAAATAAAGGCTGGTACACCCTAAGTATTAAAGATAATGGATCTAGCATTTGCTCCTCCTCTGAAGGTCGAGGCACAAAGCAGTGTCTAAATCTCGCGAAAAAATTAAAAGGAAAATTTAAGCGAACTTGTCTCGGAGAGAAAGGAACTTTGTGTGAGTTAACTTGGCCCATTACGGGTAAAAACTGGAATTTAGCTAGTATAAAAAGTAACTTCAAAACCAAGATTTTGAAAGGGAGGAGTTAGACCTCTTGTTAAAAGAGTGAAGTTGGATTAATTTAAGACATATATTATGGAATGAGAATTAAATAACTTACAATTTTTATTGTGATTGTGGGATGGGCGTCCCGCCCGTCC
>NZ_JAUBOJ010000635.1:0-2167 GCF_036700185.1 Microcoleus sp. BM001215392
ACATAAATAACTTCATGAATAGAGCCGATACCCGTACTGCATCAATGATTTGATTTCTGTTCTGCAACTGTCCACTGTCCACTGCTATGCTATACAACCGACTAAAAGACCCCAATTGTCTTTACCTATACTTGGCTGAAAATGTCAAGCTTGTCGGCAAAAGACAATTGGAGATTACAGAACATCTTGCAGCAATTTTACTTTTCCTACACGAGGTTATGTTGAGCATAGCAAACCGATAAATTTGCTATGCACGCATCGGAGCTATTGGTGCGAGCGGGAGATTTTTTGCACAAAAACCCGAAACTTTGGTGTTAGCGGGAAAAAGCTATAAAATCGCTAGCAGTAATCGCTTTATCCGCCCCCAAAATATTAGCTAAAACCTCGCCAGTGGCAGCAACTTTCAGGACATAACTGTTAGGTGTGGAGTCAAGGCGCAAAGACTCGAAACTCAATCCCCCAGCCAGGACAAATTTGTCAGTTCCTACTACAAAATTGAGGACAGTATCGATACCGCTGTTGCTATTTAACACAAAACGATCGCTCCCAGCACCTCCAATTAAAGTATCTTCTCCACCATCGCCAAACAGCCAGTCATCCCCTGCGCCCCCGTTGAGAATATCGCTATCTTTCCCTCCGTAGAGACTATCGTTACCGTCATCACCGTTAAGGGTATCTTGACCTTCATTGCCGTATAGAAGGTCATCACCGCTGCCGCCGTTAATGCAGTCTTGCTGACCGTTGGCGCCGACAGGGCCGAGCTGGTTTTCCCCGCGATCGCCAAAAATGGTATCGTTGCCACTATCGCCACAAATTAGATCGCTGCCCGAGTCACCGTAAATTAAGTCATCGCCGGCGTCACCGTGCAGCAAATCGTCATCCTTACCGCCGTTGAGATAGTCGTTACCATCTCCGCCGCCGATCGTATCGGAACTCTCGCCACCGTTGAGATAGTCGTTACCCTCGCCCCCAAACAGCAAATCGCGGCCGATGAGGGCATCGCTGACTAACTGATTTTGCAAGCCACCGTAAAGCGAATCGTCTCCCTCGCCACCAACAATCGTGTCAGAACCGAGTTCGCCCAAAATCAAGTCACTACCTTTACCGCCAAATATCAAGTCATTACCTTTGCCGCCAAAAATGCTGTCGTTACCGCTACCGCCGCCGATGATGTCGCCGCTGTCGTTGCCGAAAATTAAGTCGCTTTCCTCCGTAGCCATGGTGATGTTATTGTCGGTGCCGTAGTCGCCGAGAATCGTATCAGAACCTAGATTACCGTAGAGAGTATCCGACTCGGTTTCACCAAAAATTCGATCGCCCCCTTTGCCTCCAAACAGCAAATCTCGACCGTTACCGCCTCGCAAAGTATCGTCACCTTCTTGAGCGTTGAGCAAGTCATTACCGTCGCCTCCAAACAGCAAATCCTGGCCGTTGGGGTCGCCATTGAGTGTGTTGGCGACGCCGCCAAACAAAGAATCGTCTCCGCTATCGCCGTAGAGGGTGTCGGAACCCTTGTTCCCCCAAATCAGGTCGTTTGCTTTGCCGCCGGCGACGACATCTGCGTCTTTGCCGGCGTAAACCGTGTCGCTGCCTTGATTTCCAGCAATGGCATCGCTTCCGGAGCCTCCGAAAATCAAGTCGCCGTCGTTACCAGTCAGGTCAATGTTGTTGCCGTTGTCGCCGACGATGGTATCGCCACCGCGATCGCCGTACAATGTGTCGCCACCGCGATCGCCAAAGACCCGATCTTCTTGTTTTCCCCCAAAAATCACATCGTTTTGTTTGCCACCATAAACAGTATCGTTGCCTTTACCCGAGGCGATAAACTCTGGCTGTTGGTCGCCAAACACGATATCTGAACCGCCTTCACCTAACACTGTGTCGTCGCCTGTGAAGGAAACGAACAGTTCGTTAGAGTCGTTGCCGGTTAAGTAATCGTTGCCGACAGTCCCTAAAATCGTGTTTTGGATATCGGTGATGTCTGGGGTGTTTGACTCAAAGTTGAGTAATTGCGAACGCTGGGGTGGGATAAATGTGAAGACAGGCTGCTGGGGCAGGGGGTCGCAACCGCAACCGGTATCCGGTTCGGGTACTCGCCCGAAAATAGGTGGGGGTGTGGGTGTCGGTACTGGTAGAGGTGTGGGTGTCGGTACTGGTAGAGGTGTGG
>NZ_JAUBOJ010000636.1:0-2155 GCF_036700185.1 Microcoleus sp. BM001215392
TGCACGAGCGCAACGCTCACAACTTCCCACTCGACTTGGCCGCTGGCGAAACCACTCCAGTTGCTTTGGTTGCTCCTTCCATCAACGGTTAATTCTTAACCTTAGATAATCAAAAAGCGCTCCTAGAAATAGGGGCGCTTTTTGTTTGGGGAAAAATCAGACTCGGCGGTTGAAACCGCGTCTACACAAACGAAGTCCGCCTCCGCGGACTAAAGAATGGAATATTAGGATAGGCTCCAAGTTTTGGAAGTCGTATATTATGGAAGAGCGATCGTAAAAGGTAAGTCAAATGGTTGTCGCAGCTTCTAAAGCAGGATTGGGTACAGGTGTGGCTTTCCTGTCAAACGTGACATGGGAGACTCTGGAAAAGTTGGATGCAGATTTGGCGGATACTGGGGCGCGTTTAACTTATTTGGATGGGTGTTTAGAAATTATGACTCCTTTATCTGAGGCTCATGAAGAACCTAGAAATACTTTAGGTCAGGTTTTAGAAGTTTATATGCGGACGAAAGACATTCGTTTCTACGGGCGAGGGAGCACAACCATCGGGATGAAGGAGTTGGGTGCACGGAAAGAACCAGATGAGTCTTATTGTTTGGGTACGCGCAAGTTGGTTCCAGATTTGGCGATCGAGATAACAGTGACGAGCGGTGGAATTGATACGCTGGAAATCTATCGTCGGGTGGGTGTGCGGGAGGTTTGGTTTTGGGAAGATAGTGTAATTTCGGTTTATTGTTTGCGCTCTACGGGGTATGAGTTGGTTAGCAAGAGCGAACTGTTGCCGGAGTTGGATTTGCGATCGATCGAGTTTTATTCGCGGATGGCAGATCAATATGATGCGGTGAATGCTTTTATGCGATCGATGTAGAAGTCCAGAAGTGCGATTAAAAAAATCATGCTTTCCCCTCACATTTTGCCTTTGCGGGAGTTTGTTTCCATGCAGTTTCGGTTCCGAATTTCGGTAGTTTTGCAGCAATTTGGGCAAAAAGTAGTCACGTAGTTCACGTCAACTCACCGTGACTCCAACATTTCCTCAACTGTCAAACCAATATCAATTGCAATCCGCTGAAGCAATCTAGGTGATATATCACGCCCTTTATGAAAAGGAACAGTAGTTCCTCGCCCATCTTGGTGACGGAACTGCTTATGTGAGCCTTTTTGACGCACCTCTACAAAGTCAAGGTTCTCTAGTATGCGGACTATTTCCTGTGGTTTCAGAACTGGGATATTGCTCATGTTTATCGGATCACAATCTGTTGTGTACCTATAAACTCAGTCTGAATGACGAGAGTATCATCTTCGAGGAGCATCTCAATTACCTCGCGCAGATTCTCGTGTAACTCATCCAAGGTTTCTCCCTGGGAATGCGCCCCAGGAAATCCAGGAATATAACCAACGTAAAGCTTGGTATCAGAATCTTTTTCGATAATAGCGGTAAATGTTTTCATAAGATTCGCTTTCTATTCGTTAAATGTAACAAATGTAATCTCTCATAGATTATATAATATTTCACCTGTACTGAATGTATGCTTTGAATACGGGATTGAGAAAAAACTTCGATCGCCCTCCTACTAACACTTTTTCCACTAAGCCACGTCGCCCTAAAGATTGTATGGCTTGCCACAATTGCGATTTGCATAAGTCACTATCAGCAGGTTGTTGTGAAATATCTACAGCTTCATTTTGACTTGCTAACCAGTAGCCCACCTTTTTCTCGGACTCCGATAAACGCTCTAAGTGAGCTTCTAAAATAGGTTCTAAGTCACCTAAATAAATATCATTTTTATCTGCTAAAAACCGGGAAACGCTACTGTCAAATAATTCGACAATGGTTGAAGCGATGATATTTAGCCAGGAAGGATGACCTTGATAAAGGGCTATCAAGTCTGACCATTTTTCCTCATCTGTCAATTCTTTTTCTCTAAGAATTTCTGCCGCTTGTTCCCCTAATCCTTGGAGGTGTAAGGTTCGTGCGGGTCGGTTTACTGCTTCTAAAGCAGTAATTTCTCTGGGTTTTTCCCAACTGAGGAGGATTAAACAACTCTGGTGAGAGGATGTGGCAATTTGTTTGAAAAATTTGCCGTAGTCTTCATAGCCTGTTAAATATTGACCTGCTAATTGACTGCTTTTAAAAATATTCTGTACGTCATCAAGG
>NZ_JAUBOJ010000637.1:0-2139 GCF_036700185.1 Microcoleus sp. BM001215392
CACTCATAAGTTATGTGCCGAAATGCTTCGCCCTCTTCAAAAACCAGATGCACCTGTCCTCACTACAAACCATGTTGTCTGTAAGGACTTCAGTCCTCTCTCTGGCTATTAAGAAAGAAAGAAAGAAAGAAGGACTTGCATTCCTCACTACGAACAAGAAAGAAAGAAGGACTTGCATTCCTTACTACGAACCGTGTTGTCTGTGGTGAGAACTTCAGTCGTCTCTCTGGCTTTTGAGAAAGACGGACTTGCATTCCTTACTACGAACCGTGTTGTCTGTGGGGTAACAGAAAAAAAACTTCTGCGAGATTAGCTAGTTATAAAATGGAATCCACTAAAAATCGCGATCGACTAAATGCTCACAACCCTCCACTTGAGAAGTGGTTGCGATTTTTAATTATAGCTGTATTAGCGATCGGCATTTTATTTCGCTTTGTCAATCTCGATCGCAAATTCTACTGGATCGACGAAACCTATACTTCCTTAAGAGTTTCCGGCTACACCGAAGCCGAAATTATCAAACAAATTTCGTACCAGAAAATAACCTCGCCCTCGGATTTACAAAAATACCAGCAGATAAATTCCCAAAAACAATTAAGCGATACTCTCAATTCCTTAGCCACCGAAGACCCCCAACATCCCCCGCTGTATTACGTACTAGCCAGATTTTGGGCGCAATGGTTCGGTAGTTCCGTTACAGCAATGAGAAGTTTGGCCGCCGTGATTAGCTTGCTAGTATTTCCCGCTATTTATTGGCTGGCTTGGGAGTTATTTGAATCTCCCGCTGTGGCGTGGATGGCGATCGCAATTTTTGCCATTTCTCCCTACCACATCTTATTTGCCCAGGAAGCAAGGCAGTACAGTTTGTGGACATTAACTACTATTTTATCCAGTGCAGCCTTGCTGCGAGCAATGCGCCCTGAGTCAACTCAAAATAATCTCGCCCTCATTCTTTCCTGGGCGCTGTACGCAGCCACAGCCACACTAGGATTATATACTCACTTATTATTTGTCTGGGTCGCCGCCGCCCACGCAATCTACGTCGCAGTCATAGCCAACTGGCGAGATGTTAAAACATTTATTGCCTATTATGCCGCAGGAATGGTCGCCTTGTTCGGCTTCATGCCTTCTCTGATAAATACTGTAGAAAACTTCAATCAAATTAGAAGCACAACAGCATGGGCAGAACAAACAAGTCTCTTAAGATTAGTTAGCAGGTGGGTGGGCGCCGTCAGCATCGCATTTTTTGATATTGGCATTGATGGGACTGCCAACGCCGCACAACTAGCCTTGGTAATTCCCGTTGGCATCATGATTCTAGCTTTAGTCGGCTATTCCCTTTATTTTCTGTGCCGGCAAACACCAAAACAGGTTTGGTTATTGATATTGCTATTGATTGCCACAACTGCCTTATTTTTGGCAGTACCCGATATACTTAAAGGCGGTAGGCGATCGGCAAATCCGCGATATTTAGTTCCTTGTTATGTAGGAATTCAGCTAGCAGTTGCTTACCTGCTGTCTGTGAAAATTAGCAATATTTTTGAGAATTCAAAACAACAAAAGCTGTGGAAAATAGTAGTAGTTGCCCTGTTTTGTGCAGGCATCATATCCGGTGGAGTTAGTTCTCAAGCCGATAGTTGGTGGAATAAAGGCAGCGGTTGGTTGCGTGCGGAATTAGAAGTCGCAGCGACTGTCAATTCTGCAAGCAATCCGTTAATTATCAGCGATGCGAATATCGCATACATCATGCCTTTAAGTTATCGCCTGCAACCAAAAGTCAAACTGCTAATCCAACCCCGCTGTTACACTTCTTGTTACAAAAATCGAGAGTTGGCACTCAAAAAACCAGAACCTCCGAAAATTCCCGGCGGTTTGGGCGAGTTGTTTTTATACAGGCCTTCCTCAGATTTGCGATCGGCAATTGAACAGCAAAATTATCAAATAGATCCGGCGGTTGGTAATGTAGAGCTCAATTTGTGGAAAATTACCAAAAAATAATTAAAAAATATTAACAAATCGGGTGCATCTCAATTTGGCAAGGGCGAAGCATTTCGGCACATAATTTATCAGTGATAACCAGAGACTTACTGCCGAAATGCTTCGCCCCTACAAGTATATTTTCAAAAATGAGATGCACCC
>NZ_JAUBOJ010000638.1:0-2123 GCF_036700185.1 Microcoleus sp. BM001215392
TAACGGCTAGTGGCGGACAAGTTTTGCTCGGTAGCGTGGCCAGTCCGGGTGTAGTGAATTTAACAGTGACATCGAACCCACAGCCGGGAAATTTAAGTTTAAATTATGATAATATTCAGAACTTCGGCCCTATTAAAATATCTGACGGAACGCTGATCAATACCAGCGGAATTGGTGGCGGCCGGGTAGAGATTAAAGGTGGAAATGTCACCATTAGTGCGGCGCGAATTTATGGACTGACACTGGGAAATATTGATAGTAGAGGCATAGATATCACTGCCCAAAATGTTCAAGTCAAGGATGGATCTCAAATTTCTACTCTAACTCTCGGAAATGGTGCAGGAGGCAATATCAACATCCGCGCTACTGATTCAGTAGAAATGAGTGGACTTGGAGTAGAGGGTTATCAACTGTTGGTGAGTAAATATTTAGTATCAGGAACCGTCGATCGGTTTGACCCACAATTTGTTTTGTTTAATGGTACTTCTGGCGCTGGAGCTGGGGGAAGTATTACCATTGATACTGGCAGCCTGTTAATGCGTAATGGCGTAGTCGGTAGTGGCATTACTCTTGGGGCTGGAAGTGGCGGCAGTCTAAATATTCGTGCCAATACTTTTGAGATTGTGGGTTCTGGAATTAACAATGCCACAGCTAAAGATAGCACAGGTGCAGGAGGAAGTATCAACCTGGATGTTGAACGATTAATTATGCGCGAAGGTTCTCTCCTTGGTAGTACGAGTTACAGCAGCGGGCCGTCGGGGAGTATTAATGTTAAAGCTGCTGAATCGATAGAACTGTCCAATTCCAGCCGCAGAACTGCTATATCAACGGGAATCAGCACCCTGAGTATCAACGGTAACGGAAAAGCAGGAGATATTAACGTTGACACTAAGCGATTGAGTCTTTCTGATGGATCTGCTTTTACATTAGGAACTGGAATATTAGTGGGATTCCTATTTTCTCAAAAAGGCGGGCCTGCTGGAAATTTAACAGTTAGGGCCAGTGAATCAGTGGAAATTTCAGGAATTTCTCCTGTTTTGACCAGCGGGAATCAAACTGATAGCGCCTTGAGTTCTGCAACTTTGAGTTCTAGTCGGGGTGGGAATATCCGCGTCGATACGGGGAGGTTGACTGTGCGGAATGGGGGGCTAGTTTCTACTAGGTCTTTTGGTACGGGAGATGGAGGTGATGTTACTATTAACGCCGATCGCATCGAAGTCAGCGGCATTAGTAATAACGGTTTATCTGTCAGTTCAATTGATGCTTCTGTCGCTACCAGGTTCGCCATTAACAATCCCAATCCAACAGGGAATGCGGGTTCGGTGAATTTGAATACCCGTCAATTGAGTGTCCGGGATGGAGCGACGGTGACGGTGCAGGCTTTGGGAACCGGACGAGCTGGTAATATTAATGTTGTCGCAGATGCGATCGCCCTGGACAACAAAGCGAGGATTGATGGCAGAAGTGCATCCGGTGTAGGAGCAAATATTAACTTGGAAGCGCGAGACATCCAATTGCGCAGGGGGAGTCAAATTACAACGGATGCGGGTAGTTCTGAAGGCGGCAATATCAACATCAACAGCGGGATTCTTCTGGCTCTCCCGCAAGAAAACAGCGACATTACCGCCAACGCCCGTACAGCAGCAGGCGGCCGCGTTAATATTAATGTCCCCAATGTCTTCGGCTTTCGGGCCGCGGGCCGCGAACAAGTCAGAAGCCGCTTAAATCTCACCGATGCGCAATTTGCAGCTTTGCAAGTCAGCCCAACTTCCTTGCTTCCTAGCAGCGACATCGCGGCGATTTCCCAAAATGCGGGCCCGGCTTTGCAAGGGGCGGTAACATTTAGTTCTTCTGGGGTGAATCCGGCTCAAGGCTTAGTGGAACTGCCGCAAAATGTAGTGAATCCTGCTGCATTAATTGCGGCAAATCCCTGCATTGAAGGAGCCGGAAACGAGTTTACTGTTACTGGTAAAGGGGGAGTGCCGCCGGGCCCGAATGACTCTCTGAGCAGTGCAGAAACGCCGTTTCCGTGGGTGGAAGCGGAAGGCATTCGGGAAGGTGAAGCAACGGGGGCAACCGATTCTGTAGCGGATAGAGGTTCGAGGGAACAAAGGGAAAATAAA
>NZ_JAUBOJ010000639.1:0-2108 GCF_036700185.1 Microcoleus sp. BM001215392
GTAAACGAATTAAGAGAGGATTGTACAAAACATCGAGCGGTAGATTAATTAACGCTGATGTTAATGGCTCTTACAATATCTTAAGAAAAGCAATCCCAAATGCGTTTAGTGATGGGATAGAGAGCTGCGTAGTTCAGCTTAAGAAGGGTTAATCCGCTCGAAGTAAAAAAGAAAGGGGAGGGACTTCATGCCTCCCACGTCATGTAATAGATGACTATACTTTTACAAGCTATTGAGAGGCATGGAATAAATATTATGTTCTTTTTACTATGGTTGTTCGTGTTGGGACTGATATCTTACTACTTGTTGCACAGCAGCATCAGTCGCATCACGCGAACTCCGATATGGCTGCTGTGGCTGGTAATGATGGCGCCACCAGCGATCTGGAGTGGTTGGGTTTTGGCCAACGGCGCTAAAAAAACTGCACCGCCGGAGTTGGTAATTATACCTTTTTTGGTTTGTCCTGTTTTGTACTGGTTTTTGGTTCAGTTGGGCCGCAAGGAAATTACCGCCGAAACCCAAACGCCCCTAGAGGGCGCTGCGACTGAACTGACAAAGCCAAAACCCCCCGTGCGTCCGATAGATGCAGCGGAAGAAGCGAGTTTGCGCGATTGTTTTTCTTGGTCTGTTTTCTGTTTGCGAGATTTGGAATTTCGCCCGCAGGCTGTGATTTGTCGCGGACTGTTGCGCGCCAACCCGGAGGTGGCTTATCAGGCGGTTCGGGAGAATGTGGAGCAGCATTTTGGCGATCGCTTTTTAGTGATATTTCAAAATAGTTTGAGCGGTCAGCCTTTTTTTGCGATCGTTCCCAATCCCAGCCGCAAATCAGGGGAAGATCCGGTGAAAGCTGAATCTTTAACTAGACCGTTTTTTGCCTTAGCTTTGGTACTGATTACGGTGTTTACAACTACCATTGTCGGGTCGCAAATTGCCGGAGTTACTGAAAAAGCTTTGCAGTCTAACCCGTCAATCTTGCTCCAGGGTTTGCCTTATTCCCTGGCTCTAATTGCAATTTTGGGATTTCACGAATCCGGTCACTATTTAGCTGCCAAATTCTACAAGATTCGCACGACTCTGCCTTATTTTATTCCGATTCCTTTTTTCTTGGGAACTTTTGGCGCTTTCATTCAAATTCGCAGTCCTATTCCCAACCGCCGAGCTTTGTTTGATATCAGTATTGCCGGCCCGCTAGCTGGTTTAGTTGCGACTGTTCCGCTGTTAATTTGGGGTTTGACTCGTTCGACAATTGTACCGCTTTCTAACAAGTCGGGAATGTTGAATTTTGATTCTTTTTCTCCTAATTTTTCGCTGCTGATGACTTTCGTTAGCAAGTTAACTTTCGGCGGTGCTTTGAATGCGGAAACTGCGATTAATTTGCATCCGGTAGCGGTGGCTGGTTATTTGGGTTTGATCGTAACGGCGTTTAATTTGATGCCGGTGGGGCAGTTTGATGGGGGACACATTGTACACGCGATGTTCGGCCAGCGAGCGAGTATGGCGATCGGGCAATTTGCTAGAGTTTGTATGCTGCTCCTGGCTTTTTTGGAACAGGGCTTTATGTTGTGGGCAATTATTTTGTTTCTGACGCCTCTCAATGACGAACCGGCTTTGAATGATGTTAGTGAATTGGACAACCGGCGCGATTTTTTGGGGTTGCTGGCGATCGGGCTGTTGTTGCTGATTTTGTTGCCAGCACCTAAAATCCTGCTTCAGTGGTTAAATGTTTAAAAGCCAGAGCAAGTCCCGGGGGAATCAGGTAGAAGGCTGCGCGCTCAAAAATAATCCGAGGGAAGAAAGAAGACTCAAAAGGTTCGAGGGTAACTCCCTGTTCAACATCCCAGATTCAAGTGTAGAGTAAATCAAAAATCTCACACCAAGGATGTTTTGACAGGCGAAGCATTCCCTCGTTGCCAAAGCTTCCGTCTCGCATCACGTGCGATCGGCTACCATAACAACAACAGTTTGTAGTGCGGACTGAGCGTCCGCTCTCATTCTGCGGGCTTTTCGGGGGCACGGGCGATCGCATCTGACTGCGGTTAGTCGATCGGACGCAATATCAAATCCTCTCTTCATCGTCCTGTATTAATCTCTCTCTTCTCTTCCTTTGC
>NZ_JAUBOJ010000640.1:0-2108 GCF_036700185.1 Microcoleus sp. BM001215392
ATAGCGAAAGTCCTCTGAAGAGGACTGAAACGCATACATACCAGACTTTTCAGTCAGTTTTAACTGACTTTAGCTATTAGACAGGGGTTTTCAACCCCTGGCGGACTTGGGGGATAACGGGCGGGCCTGGGGGCAAAACTGATGCTATTCCTGAAGGTACGTGGGGACGATACGGCTGTTTTTATGACATAAAAGCTAGACTTGAACTAGATATTGATTTAAATCATTGCAAAAGTTGCAAAAGCAGGGAAGGTATTAACAATGAATAACAGGGAAATTGTTCGTAAATGCGCGCAAACGTCAAATGCCTGGTTCTTGATATCGCCACTCATGGTATTCATAAATTATCTAATATTTAGAGACTTTCCTGAAGGACGAGTGCTATTCTTATTTTTAATAGTAGGTTTTTTACCATCCTCATTTGCCTATCAAGAGCGCTGTCTAGCAAAAGAGATTGTCCGCTTGGAAGAAAAGATAGAAGAACTTGAGAGACGCATTCCTTAAAAAATTAAGCAAAATGGCCGATCGCCAAAAACCCATGCAAGGTTAAGATATTAACTTATAAAACCAGGGAAATTCGCTCCATCACATAACTTATGCCGATCGCTCATATAATTGGATTAGGAAAATCAGGGATTGCCGCCGCCAGACTGCTCAAACGCGAAGGATGGGAAGTAACACTGAGCGATCGCTCATCGGCCCCAAACTTGCTCGAACAACAACAGCAACTAGCTAACGAAGGCATCAACCTGGAGTTAGGTAAATCTTTTGAACCTGACAAATCCATAGAATTAGTAGTAGTAAGTCCGGGCGTTCCCTGGGATATTCCAGCATTAGTCCGCGCCCGAGAATTAGGCATTGAAACAATCGGAGAAATGGCTCTCGCGTGGCGCTATCTCAAATCTCCGTGGGTAGCAATTACTGGTACTAATGGCAAAACTACGACTACTGCTTTAATTGCTGCGATTTTTGCGGAAGCAGGGCTTTATGCTCCCGCTTGCGGCAACATTGGCTATGCTGCGTGCGAATTAGTTTTAGCCGAGAAACCGCCGGATTGGGTAATCGCAGAAATCAGCAGCTATCAGATAGAATCATCGCCGTCTGTAGCGCCGCGCATCGGAGTTTTGACTACTTTGACGCCGGATCACCTCAGCCGCCACAAAACTTTAGAAAATTACTACAACATTAAAGCCCATTTGCTAAAAAAGTCGGAATTGCAAATCATCAACGGTGACGATCCTGGTTTGCGACAGCAAGGAGTTGACATTTGGCCGGATGCGTGTTGGACGAGTGTTAAAGGTGAAAAAGAATTGTTGGGAAAACACGCTTTTGGAGCCTACATCGAAGACGGTTGGGTAATCGCTCAAGGCGAGAAAATTCTGCGTGCTGAGTCTTTGCGGATGGTGGGCGAACACAATTTGCAAAATTTGTTGATGGCTGTGGCGGCGGCTACTTTGGCGGGGATAGATAAAAGTGCGATCGCCCGGGCGATCGCTAAATTCCCCGGAGTGGCGCACCGCCTCGAACACATCCGCACCTGGGAAGGCATAGATTTCATCAACGACAGCAAAGCGACTAATTATGACGCAGCGCAAGTCGGGTTAGCTGCTGTCAGCGCGCCGGCGATTTTGATTGCGGGCGGCGATCCCAAAGAGGGCGACGATCGCGCTTGGATCGATACAATTAAGGCGAAAGCTGTTGCGGTGCTGTTAATTGGGGATGCTGCGGGCATTTTTAGCGATCGGCTGGAACAAGCCAATTATAACGCTTGGGAAATAGTCGAAACAATGGAAAGAGCCATTCCGAGGGCGGCAGAATTAGCCAAACAGAACAAAGCTAAAGTCGTACTGCTTTCGCCAGCTTGCGCCAGCTTCGATCAATACCAAAGCTTCGAGCAGCGGGGCGATCGTTTCCGTCAATTGTGTCTCGAATCCCTAGCTTAATCGCGCATTAAGCTGTCGCGCATTTAAAGTGTTTTAGAGCGGGCCCGAGGGTGCATCTCAATGCAAGCAAATATATCCGTAGGGGCTATAGCATGACCGTAGTGAATATAAGATTATAACTAATAACTTATATGCGGTCATGCTTCTTCAGGCTTCAAAAACCAG
>NZ_JAUBOJ010000641.1:0-2090 GCF_036700185.1 Microcoleus sp. BM001215392
AATCACAATTAGTGAAACCAGATTTGTTTGCAAATGATTTAGGATCGCTATATAACCTATGAAATTCCTAACTGTTCTGGTGGATGGATGCGTTCAAGTCCAGAAACTCATAATGCTTATGTTCGAGATATAGATCAAAAGTTAAATGGTAGAGTCAAGCCACTAATTCGGTTTATAAAAGCGTGGAAGTGTTATCTAAATGTTCCAATTTCTTCTTTCTACTTAGAATTACGTATTGCCAAATATGCAGAAGGAGAACAAGCAATTGTTTATGACATAGATGTTAAAAACATTTTTTCACATTTATATAAAATCGAGTTAGCACAGATACAAGATCCAAAAGGAATTTCTGGTTATATTAGCCCCTGTTCGACCCAGGCAAAACTAAACGATGCCTGGTCTAAACTCTCTACCGCATTGTCCCGTGCTGAAAAGGCACTTGAAGCCAAAAGTAGGGGCAACATTAAAGAAGCATTTAATTGGTGGAATTTAGTCTACGACGGTAACTTTCCCAGCTACTACAAATGAACACAATACCTCAAGAACAATTAACCCAGAAACAGATAGAACGTCTAGCTGCTCAACGGCAAATTTATTCAGATGCTAAGAGAATTCAGGCAGTGCTGATAAGTCTTAGTGTTCCCTGTGTGATTGTTTTGATTCTGCTTGCCGCTGTATTTCCTAAGCTCCAAGTTTTTGTCGCCTTTTGGGGGATAATTGTTACCATTCTGGATATCGTTGTGTTTACTCCCCGGCAAAAGTCACTTCAGGAGAAAGCGGCAAAAATACAACAGTTATTTGATTGTGATGTCCTGCAACTGGACTGGTCTAAACTCAACTCTGGGAATCGTCCAGAACCAGAAACAGTTGTAGAAGCTTCTTCAAGACATAAACGTATAGATCCCAATTACTCAAAACTTCAGAATTGGTATCCCGTCAGTGTCGGTCAGTTGCAAATACACCTTGCACGCCTTATTTGTCAGCGCACCAACTGTTGGTGGGATGCTCAGCTTCGTCGCCGCTACGCTGTCTTGGGACTTGTCACAATTGTGGGATTGACAGTCATCGTGTTTTTAGTTGGTCTTATTGGTGGTCTTACATTAGAAAAATTCTTTTTGGTAGTCTTAGCACCGCTAATACCTGCTGTTATTCTGGGAATACGTCAGCATATTGAGCATACTGAAGCTGCTGCTAGATTAGATAGGCTTAAAGAACGTTCCGAAGTGCTTTGGAGTCAAGCTGTTAGGGGCAGATTAACTCCTCAAGAAGTCACCGAAGAATCTTATAAACTACAGAATGAAATTTATGATAACCGCAGCCGAAATCCCTTAATATTTAATTGGATTTACAGTCTTCTCAGACGACAACAAGAAGAGCAAATGAATAGAGGTGCAGAAGAACTGGTTGAGGAGGCACTTAAGAATCCATAATGATTAGATATCTCCCATAATTACGTTTTTGTCCATATAGGGCAAGGCTTCCAGAATCTTTTTAGGAGATATCTATTGCTAACGCAATCTCAATAAAATAACATCAACTGGATAAAACAGAACATGACTCCATCCCACCCCGACTCAGAAACAGCCTTAGAACTCGAAACCTTCGCCTTGTTCCCAAAACTCGGCTACACCACCGCCAACTGCTACAATAGTTAGACAGGCGAAACCTGCAATTGCTGTCTGCGACTCAGAATTCCCTCGCCTTCAGGCAGGGGAGTATGTCAATCACCTTCTCTTGCATTAAAGCTATGGTTCAAACTAAACCAATCTCAAAAACCATCACCAGTTTGCTTAACCTGCGAGAAAGATTCAATCTGACTCCCACAAGCAACGATCAATTTTCCCCAGAATTTACCCAAAACTTACCCGAACTAACCGACTCTGAAACAGCCGCACTAGACCTAATCAGAAACCGATTTCTGCGTCATAGAGAACGCGGTTCCTTAGCTGAAGGAACCATCAATCACTTAGTCATTTCTCCCTTATTAACCCTAGCTGGCTTATACGACGAGCCCTTCTTTGTCACCACAGAACCCGAAGTTGAACTCTTCCTAGAAGACAGAGACGAAATACTCAGAGGACGCATCGACA
>NZ_JAUBOJ010000642.1:0-2085 GCF_036700185.1 Microcoleus sp. BM001215392
GGGTTGGGGGGGGTAAACCGATGTTGCAAACTAATCCCAACGGCGGCGCTAGGCAAATAACTCACCACAAAATCCCCACCAAACAAAGCATGAATTGGAAAGCGGTGCAAGTCCCGATGCGGAATCAAAATTAACTTGGTAATTCCCTCTAATTGCTCTTCAATAACATCTATTTTCAATATTTCCTTGAGTCGGGCAAATTTACTTGCGATTCCCCCACGCCAAGGATGATTTTGTTGACCGGCTTTCTCCTTAGATTTATAATCGGTGTATTGTTGGTTCCACTCCTTCACCCATTGTTCAAATTCATCTGGAAAATCGCTGAAACAGGTTTCGGGAGACAACAAGTCATCGGATTTAATGATGAATGTTGTCAGGGATGCGTCACTGAGATGCCAGTAAATGGCGCAGGTTGTGGGATTGAGAAGTTGCTGAATTTGGGCGTGAGTGACTTTCTCTTCTTTTTCCTCTTCTTCTGTTTCATAATCGGGAATTGGCAAGGCATCCAGCAGCCAAGACAAGCAGACATTTTTATCGGTTTCTGCTGTGGCTAAGGCTTCGGCAAATTGCCCGGATTGGATGAATATATTTACGGTTAATTGTTCAAAGCTAACTAATTTGTCGGTGAGTTGCTGTTGGGTGAGTTTGGAATAGTTTTGCTGTTGCAGTAAACGTTGTAATAAATCGGTGGCATCTCGTCGTAATTTATTGGCTTCGTCAGTTTTGTTTAAGCTGACTAAGGTTTTGATTAATTTCTGTAATACTTCTAGATGCAGTTGCAGGAAAGCATCTGGTGTTAAAGTTTTGAGGGCTTCCTTGTAGCTGGTGGCGGCTTTATTCCAATAGGTGTTGGGAGAATTGAGTTTTCCGCGACTATAGTGAGCATTTCCTAGTGCTTGATGCAGTTCTCCGTATCCTTCGGCGTGGGTATTTTGTCGGCAATACTCTAAGCCTGCTTGTAATGTTAATACTTGTCCTTCATAGCCGCGCTGTGTCAGGTTGTGAGTTAAGAGAGTTCGGGTTACTGGTGGAGAATTAGGGAATTTTGCTTGTAATAGTTCATAAACTAGCTGGTTATGTTTAGGTGCATTGTTGACTGCAATTCCCCGATTAATCCAGGCAAGGTGAAAATCTGGTTTGAATTCTAAGGCTTTGTCGTAGAAGGCGATCGCCTCTTCAAGCCTGCCTAACTTAACCAGGACAGCGCCCCGATTGTACCAACCTTCGTGAAAATCTGGTTTGAATTCTAAGGCTTTGTCGTAGGAGGCGATCGCATCTTCAAGCCTGCCCAAATCAACCAGGACAGCGCCCCGATTGTTCCAGGCTTCGTGATCATCTGGTTCTATTTTTAAGGCTTTGTCGTAGGAAGCCATCGCTTCTTTAAGCCTGCCTAAATTACGCAGTGCCTCGCCCCGATCGTTCCAGGCTTCGTGAAAATCTGGTTTGAATTCTAAGGCTTTGTCGTAGGATGCGATCGCTTCTTTAAGCCTGCCTAACTTAACCAGGACAGCGCCCCGATTCTTCCAGGTTCCGTGAAAATCTGGTTTGAATTCTAAGGCTTTATCGAAGAAGGCGATCGCTTCTTCAAACCTGCCTAAATTACCCAGTACAGCGCCCCGATTGCTCCAGGCAAGGTCATAATCTGGTTTGAATTCTAAGGCTTTGTCGTAAGACTTCAGCGCCCCTTCAAAATCCCCTTTCATAAGTTGCTGATTACCTCGATCGCACCAAGCCTCAGCCTCTCCATCAACATCCTCATCCCCCTCACCCGAAACTAGCGGAAACTCAACCAAAATCTCTCTACCAACATTCCCCGCCGCCTCGGCCAATTCCCCACCCGCAACTCTACTCAACAACTCCAACCTGCGCGCCAATTCCTGAAGCGATACCACCGCATCCGCAGACGCTGTACTCCCCTGCGCGCCCTCCAACGATCGATCGCCAAACCTCCGCAACCAAGTCGCCAAATCACCATTTTTAATGCGTTTTGCGATTAAGAATCCCGCAACACCGCCTTTTCCCCAGCCCTCATTCACCCCTTCGAGAAGTTCCATCAACTTCGCCTCGTATTCCGCATCAGTCAAA
>NZ_JAUBOJ010000643.1:0-2071 GCF_036700185.1 Microcoleus sp. BM001215392
TAGGGTGCATCTGGTTTTTGAAGCCTGAAGAAGCATGACCGCATATAAGTTATTACTTATAATCTCATATTGATTGCGGTCATGCTTCGCCCCTACACACATATTTTTCAAGCCCAGATGCACTCGATGCGATAACATCTCTACTCACCTATTAACAATTCACGCTCCATTAAGCTTTGCTTGCTGTTCCTATACAAATAAGTACAATTATCCGATTGTTGCTGCATCTTATCCCCGCGATAGAATAGGGCTTTGCGCGCGCGATGCAGGGGAGTATAGCCGAGAATTAAACAGGCTAGGATACACGAGAGAGTAATCCCCAGCGAATTAGTGAGATAGAAGACGCTTGCTTCCAAACATTGTTGAGCAAAATAATCTCCTTGAATTCGCAATCAAGACTTAACCGCAGCCACCAAGTTTTACCAGAAAGAATTGGTTGAAAGCCTCTCGCGAGTGAGGGAGAAATTAAGATCCGACTATTCATTACTCCAATCCTCTTCCTTCTAGGTAGAGGTCGCCCTCAAACTGTCAACTGTCAACTGTCAACTGTCAACTGTTGAAAGGATGTCCCGGAACCCAAAACCAATTGCTGCGCCGATACCAGCAGTTGCATCAAATCCCGTGCCTTGAATGACCCGATCGCGCCCAATGACGCGATCGACAATAATTGATTTATAATCAAGATATCTACTCCACCCCAATAATACCGAATCATGCTCGCAGAAGCAAACGCCACACTCTGGCCTAGTCTAATTACTGTTTCAGCATTAATTCTATACTTCGTTGTCACCATCAACGTCGGCAGAGCCAGATTCAAATACAAAGTTTCTCCCCCGCAGATGACAGGAAACCCGGACTTTGAACGAGTGTTGCGAGTTCAGCAAAATACCTTAGAGCAAATGATTCTATTTTTGCCCTCGCTATGGCTGTTTTCGCAATTTGTCAGCCCACTTTGGGCCGCCGGTATCGGTGCAGTTTGGATAATTGGACGCATTTTGTTTGCTTGGGGTTACTATCAAGCGGCTGAAAAACGAGCGGCAGGATTTGGCATTAGTACCTTAGCTACTTTAACTTTGCTTGGCGGTTCATTGATTGGCATCATCATGTCGCTGGTAAAAGTTTCACAGCTATAACTAATATTAGTAGGGTGCGAAATCAGCACCTTACACGGCAAATCGAACTCTTTCAATAACCTTCACGAGTCAATATGTCTGAAACTAACAAACCTGTATTTCAAATTAACCAGCAACTTTTTCAACAGCTTACCGAGTGGCAAGAAAAACTCGCACTAGAAGATGAATTAGCCAGCGAGTCAGAAGACGAGAAACCAACTGAGGTAAAAAGTTCTCCCGACAGTTATGAACAGCATTCTCAAACAAATAATTTCTAGCTGCTGGCTAGCAGCATCCTTGGCATTTCCGGCTGCTGTATCGGCTCAATCGATGACACCAAGCCAAATGCAGCAAATCAATAACGGTTTGTTTCGTTCTAACTCTCAAGATTTCTTTCAGCAAGGAAACCGCCAAATAGAAAGGGAAATCGCAGCTTTCTTGCGAAAAACCACCACTTCTAAAGATAAGATTCTGGAGATTGATGAAAAATTGCTTTCTGAGCTTTGTCAGGAAGATTTTCAAGTATCCTCGCGGTATTTTGATAATTTGAATTGGGTTCAGGCTACCAGTTTGAATCGAAAATTAAAAGAGATTTGCAGACAAAAATAAAATAACAGTGCTATCATGTCCGGTCGATTACCATAATAAAAATGGCTCGCACGTGCGGACTAATCTGATTGCGGTTGATCGCTCGGACACGATGATATGAAGTCAAGATTAAAGTGTTAGCGTTAATGGATAAAGAAGTAATGACAAAATTGAAACTAGCCATGCTGTCAGCGGAAACGGTGGCTCAGTTGGCTGCGATTATTATTGATTACACTCATGAGGAAATGATGCTAGTTTTTGATGAGCTGGAATGGGAACAGCAGGCAAAAATTAAGGATATTTGGAAGAGTGTTTGAGGGTGCATCTGGTTTTTGAAGCCTGAAGAAGCATGACCGCATATAAGTTATTAG
>NZ_JAUBOJ010000644.1:0-2068 GCF_036700185.1 Microcoleus sp. BM001215392
TAGCACTTTCGCGCTGCTGTAAGGTGGCTGTCATGTGTTTATGATTGCTTTATTTTGTTTTCAATGTTCGTGACGGCTTTGTGTTCCGCCATGTAAATAAATATAAAGGATATTCTAAGCTTTGTAAAGACCTGTGACAACAGTTAAACTTATATTTAAAATAAGTTTAACTTATAGGTTTTGAAAAATGCCGATAAGAAGCCAAGAATTGACAATAAAAAGAGAAGCTTGGAAGCAAGTCGTTCCCAGGCACAGGATTCAGTCGATTTGAAATGATAGATTTGAGATGGATTCCAGAAATAAATCTGGCGGATCTCTCTGATTTGTAAACTTTGTTTGAGATCCGCGACTTCTGTTGTGAAACAAATATGCGTCTTTGAGTGGGGTCAAGATACAGACTTTTGCTGGCTGGGTATCATCACCAGCGCCCAGTAGGGAACTTCGGCAGGATCGACATCTGCGATCGCCCGAATGCACTGATTCGGCATAGTTGCGCGCTCTATATATAGTGCGCGATCGAATTGTCCCAACTCAATCAGCACGTCTCGAACTTTCGCAAAGTGCCTCCCCAGCTTAATAATCACCGCAGCATCAACCAGCGCCAGCCGATCGCGCAAAACAGAGGCATCCAACGTCGCAGGCATAATACTTAACACATCGTTACGATAAGTCAGCGGCACTCCCAGCGCACTCGCACTCGCCATCGTCGAAGAAATTCCCGGCACAACTTCGGTAGTAAACTTGCCCGACAAACGGTTAAATAAATACATAAACGTGCCGTAGAGAAAAGGCTCGCCCTCGCACAAAACCGCCACATCCCGCCCTTCGCTGAGGTGAACTGCAATTTTCTCGGCTGCAATATCGTAATATGGTTGAGACGATCGCGTCGGACTAAAAGGCAGCGGCATCGGAATCTCAATTTGCTCGGGGCGCAAGTAATCTGCGACGATCGCACGCGCGAGCACCTTACCATTTTCCATCGCCGGATACGCAATCACCGGCACCGATTGCAAAATCCGATAAGCTTTCAACGTTATCAATTCCGGATCGCCAGGGCCGATGCCCAATCCGTACAATTTACCAGTAGTCTTAGTCATAGTTCGTCCTCTTTAGCTAACGCATTCACGGCCGCCGTTGCCATTGCACTACCACCTCGCCGCCCGTGTAGCGCGATAAATGGCACTCCCCGACTGTTAACAGCGAGTTCGGCTTTGGATTCGGCCGCCCCCACAAATCCTACCGGGAAACCCAGAATTAAACTTGGTTTCGGGGCTCCAGCATCTAACATTTCCAGCAATCGGAATAAAGCAGTCGGGGCATTGCCGATCGCTACAACTGCACCATCTAACTTATCTAGCCACAAATCGAGTGCTGCTGCCGATCGAGTATTGCCGATTTGGCGCGCCAACTCCGGGACTTCGGGATTCCAGAGGGTGCAAATCACTGGATTGTCTGCGGGAAGCCTTTTGCGGGTGATGCCTTCGGCTATCATCCTGGCATCGCACAGAATTGGCGCGCCTGCTGCGAGGGCTTTGCGCCCGTGGGTGGCGGCAAGGGGGGAAGCTGCTAAGTCTGTAACGATGTCGATCATTCCGCAACTGTGAATTAGTCGCACTGCGACTGTTTCTAAGTCTGGCGGTAGGTTTGATAAGTCTGCTTCGGCGCGGATTGTGGCGAAGGATTTTGTGTATATTTCTGTTCCGTCTCGGATGTAGTCAATCATTAAGATAATTGGGAATTGGGAATTGGGAATTGGGAATTGGGAATTGGGAGACTGTACTTAACTTTATTTGAAATTGTTATTATGGGAAGTTTGTTTGATTTGTGAAAGAGCTTTTTTTAATGAACCGCGAAGGCGCGAAGGGCGCGAAGGAAGAAAGAGAATGGGAAATGATGAGAGTTTGTCTGTTTTAATGATTTTCTGGGCTCAGTAATTTCTGCAATTTGTCGATCGCCCACCGATCGCAAAATTCACCGAATGACTCGCGAGGTTTTCGCAACCGCTGGTAGACGCGCAACATTCGCTCGATCGCACTGGGCATCTCGGCTACACTAACGGCTGGGAAGA
>NZ_JAUBOJ010000645.1:0-2065 GCF_036700185.1 Microcoleus sp. BM001215392
TCATCAAACCATCCAAAGGAGTAAAGCCCATAGTAGTGTCAACACTCCGGCCGCCGCGAACCGCCGCCAGAGAGCATCCATTGCCCAAATGACAGGTAATCAGACGCAAATCGGCAGAATCGCGGTTGAGAATTTCAGCAGCCCTGCGAGCGCAATATTGATGGCTAATCCCGTGGAAACCGTAGCGGCGAATCCCGTCTTCCAGCCATTCGTAGGGGCCGGGATAGACAAACGCAGCGGGCGGCAAATCCGAGTGAAAAGCAGTATCAAAAACTGCAACTTGCGGCACATTTTTGAGGATGTTTTCAATTGCTTCGATACCTTCCAAGTTAATCGGATTGTGGACGGGAGCAAACTCAGATAAACGGGCGATTTCCTGTTTGACTTCCGGCGAAATTCGCGTACTTTGCTGATGTTTTTTCCCGCCATGTACGACGCGATGACCGACAATATCAATCTCGTTTAAACTGTTAATAACTTGAGTTTCACCCTGCCACAGAGTCTCTAGCATTCGAGCGATCGCCCCAGGGCGCTCATCCGAGGCAATTTCTTCCTCTAACCTATAGCCAGCAGCAGTTGTGACTTGCAACTCCCCCGCACCTTCGCGGTGAGTCCAATCTATTTTTGCTTCCCAGAGAGGTTGTGGCGGGCGATCGGGAAGCGTGTCATGTAGTTCGTACAAGCAGCTTTTTTGACTGCTAGAACCTGCGTTTAATACCAGTATTTTCATCGCTAAATCAACTCAGGTAAAGTTTTTAGATTCCTCGGCGATTGAAATCGCTACTACACAAACGAAGTCCGCCTCCGCGGACTAAGAAAACTTGAGATCCTGCCATACTTATGAATAAAAATGTCAAGATATTAAGTATTAATGCAACTTGTAGCCAAGGGATATGGTTATTTGATATACCTTCCTCATCAGATTTTCATTGATTAAAGTTTAAGGAGCCGATCGATGTTTACACAAATTTTACTTGCCGTGGCGCCCAGAACCGTAGAGTGGAGCCCCACAATCGCTTTGATTATGATTGTTTGCAATATTTTAGCAATTGCGATCGGCAAATCAACCATCAAAAATCCTAGCACAGGCCCAGCAATGCCATCATCGAGTATGTTCGGCGGTTTGAGTTTGGGTGCTGTTTTGGGAACTACTGCGTTCGGTCATATTTTGGGAGCAGGTACGATTTTAGGATTGTCTTACATCGGTGCGATTTAGACTGTAGGGTGTGCACTGCGCACCTTACCCGTCATTTCAAGTACCGGGTAAATTGCGGAGGTTTTCATCCATGTGCGATCGATCGCCCAAAACCTCCAGCATAGGCCCGCGCACATCAAACTTGACAATACTAATAGAAGCTGCTAAAGCGGCAATGCGATTGCGATAACTTCCCAAATCAATCCCCAACAAACCGCACAGAATAATCCGAATAGTCGCCTTGTGGGAAACCACCAAAACATTACCATTCTTGTACTTTTCCTGAATTTCTGCGATAACTAAGGACGATCGGCTAGCAATTTGCACAGAAGTTTCCCCCTCAGTCGGTGCATTCCAAGCCGGTTCCGTCAACCAATTAATGTAATCTTCAGCATATTTTTCGCGAACAGATTCAACCGTTTCGCCTTCCCACTTGCCGTACTTTATCTCCCTCAATCCGTCGCGAAGCTGCATTTCAATTCCCACCGCATCGCACAAAGGTTTTGCAGTTGCAATAGTTCGTTTCATCGGACTGACATAAACAGCATCCCAAGGCAATTTTGCGTAAGTTGCAGCAAACTGTTCGGCCATCATAGAACCTTCCGGTGTCAATTCTGCGTCGAGGTCGCCGCAGAAGCCGCCTGTTTTGCTGTAAACTGTTTCACCGTGTCGCAGAAAGTAGATTTTTAAGCTCATATCAATATCTTATTTGATTGGTGACAGGATTTTTTTTGATTAACCGCAGAGGGCGCAGAGGGCACAGAGTCAGAGAAGAGAGAGATGAATAATTCCGATACCTACGGATTTGATATGATAGCATCCCGTTTTTGTAGGGGCTCTCGCATTCGCGCTGAAAATCTCTCGTATAGT
>NZ_JAUBOJ010000646.1:0-2042 GCF_036700185.1 Microcoleus sp. BM001215392
ACAATGTCCGCCTGCGCGGACTAAGAGTTAGAGTTACATTCTTTTCGTAAGTAAGATAAGCGGGCGATTGAAATCGCGTCTACACAAACAATGTCCGCCTGCGCGGACTAAGAGTTAGAGTTACATTCTTTTCGTAAGTAAGTAACAAGATAAGTGGGCGATTGGAAATCGCGTCTACACAAACAATGTCCGCCTGCGCGGACTAAGAGTTAGAATGATATCTCCCAGTCCTCTTGAGAGGACTTTCGCTATGAGACAGGGGTTTTTAACCCCTGGCGGACTGCTGGGAAAGCGAGAAATTTAATCGCGCCTCACAATAAAAATTATAAAACAAAAAATGCAACACAGCCCAATCCAAGCAAAAGAAAACATTCTCTTAGAACTCAAAAATCTTTGTGTAAATTATGGAGGCATTCAAGCCCTGCAAAATATCAATTTAACCGTAAATGCGGGCGAAGTTGTCAGTCTCATCGGCGCTAACGGTGCGGGGAAAAGTACCACCCTGAGAGCAATTTCTAAAATAGTTAATTTCCGGGAAGGACAAATCATCTACAGCGGGCGCGATATTAGTCGCCGCCAAGCTCACGAAGTGGTAAAATTGGGAATCGCCCACAGTCCAGAAGGGCGAAGGGTTTTGGCGCAGCAGACGGTGTTAGCTAACTTGGAATTAGGTGCTTATATTCGATCGGACTTCGCAGCCATCAAAGCCGATTTAAGCCGCCAATTCGAGATATTTCCGCGCCTTGCCGAAAGGCGGACTCAACTGGCGGGAACCCTTAGCGGCGGGGAACAGCAAATGCTGGCGATCGCCCGCGCGCTTATGAGCCGCCCGAAACTGCTATTATTAGACGAACCTAGTTTAGGCTTAGCACCTGCGATCGTCAAAGAAATTTTTGCGATCGTCCAAAACTTGCGCTCTACGGGCGTTACAATCTTGTTAGTGGAACAAAACGCGAATTTGGCGCTCCAAATTGCCGATCGGGCTTACGTACTAGAAGCTGGTAACATTACCCTCACAGGTACAGGATCGGATTTACTAAACGACGAGCGAGTCAGGAGCGCATATTTAGGTTGACTTGGTTAATTTTTGGCATTCTCACCGCTTTTTTTGAAGCCGTAAAAGACGTTTTCAGCAAGCAAAACCTGAAAAAAAACGACGAATATGTCGTAGCTTGGTCATTAGCATTTTTTTCAGCACTTTTTTTAGTACCCTTTTTATTTTTTATAAAAATACCGCAACTAAATCCCCAATTAAACCCGCTATTTTGGATGTCCTTATTAATCGGAGGAAGCATCAATGCAGTCACAGCTATCCTCTACATTAAAGCCATCAAACTGTCGGACTTATCCCTAACCGTGCCGTTAGTAGCTTTGACACCCTTATTCATGCTGCTAACTTCACCATTAATTGTCGGCGAATATCCCAACTTTTTTGATTGTATTGGAATTTTTCTCATCGTCACTGGTTCTTATCTATTAAACATCAAAGAAAAATCTCAAGGATACCTAGCCCCATTCAAAGCACTACTGCACGAACCAGGGCCTAAATTAATGTTAATCGTAGCCTTTCTCTGGAGTATCACCTCAAATTTCGACAAAATAGGCGTGCAAAACTCTTCCCCAATTTTTTGGTTGTTCTCATTGTTTACAACCATGAGTGTGTTATTGTTACCAGTTTTACTGCACAAAACACCCAACCCCAGACGCAAAATTATGCAGCAATTACCGATGCTAGCAACAATGGGTTTTGTCAATGCTTTAGGAGTTATTTTTCAGATGCAAGCTTTGACAATGACTTTAGTTGTACAAGTAATCGCAGTTAAGCGTACCAGCGTATTGATGGGTGTACTATTCGGTCATTTCATTTTTAAGGAAAAAGATATTCAGCAAAGATTGTTAGGAGCTGCTATCATGATTGTGGGAGTTTTCTTTATCACCTTATGACTTTCCAAGGTTCGTAGTGAGGAATGCGAGTCCGCTCCCAATTATAGGGTGCATCTGGTTTTTGAAGCCTGAAGAAGCATGACCGCATATAAGTTATT
>NZ_JAUBOJ010000647.1:0-2040 GCF_036700185.1 Microcoleus sp. BM001215392
TACAGGCGCGAATGCTTCGCCCTTGCGGATATGTTTGCACAATCGGGATGCTCCCTTTGCTATTGATTGTATGTGAATTTTATCATTTTAACAAAAAAGCCTAAAAAACTCCTTCAAATCATCAAGAGCAGGATTATTCCAATCCCAAATATCTTTTTTGTGTTCCATAACATAATCAAACCCAGACATACTGCATTTTTTCCCAGCTTGTTTCTGTTCCTGATTTGAGCAAGTATCATACCTGAGATAGATACTAACCCAAAATTTATCAAACTCTTTCTGATTGATTTCCTTTCCCTGACTTTCTATGCAAGTTTGCCAACTATTCAAACAATCAGCATAAGGAGATTGTATAGCCTTTATTTCTTTTAAAAGCGTTTCCAGTTCCCCTCTACCTCCAACATTTGTAAAGTAACAAGCCAAATTTGCATTTGTGCCAAGTTTTGTACAAATATCGATAAATTGTTTAGTGCTTGACAAGCTTTCAGCTTCAAACACTTGTTTTATACATTTATCTACGAATTGCAGCCGTTCTTGCTCTGAACAATTATCAATGTCGATAATAATTCCAATCTTTTCGATATCTTTTCGGTCAATCTTTCTTTCTAAATTTTTTAAAGCTTTGGTTAACTCTGTTTCGCTCAAGCCTTCCAAACTTTGATAATCATCTATATAAATAGGTGATGCTACCTGGATATCGCAGTTTAGTTTTTCAACCATTGCCTGCATAAAAATTTTATCATTTTTACTTTCTACTATGACAAGATTACTCACCTCTCACTCCTTCTTGATGCTCTAGTGCGTAATTTAAAGTTTCCAAATCGAGCCGACTTCCGATTATTTGATTTGTTTTGAGTTTCTTTGCTAGTTCAAAATATGCGCTGCTGCATTCTTTATTTAGTTCCAAGCCCACATCAGCAAATGCTTGAAGCATTTCTAAACTGTGAGTTGTGGCAAAAATCTGGGTATCCACTTCAACCGCTAACCGAAATAACATTCTCCAAAATTCCTTTTGGTTTGTATGGTGAATGCCATTCTCTATTTCATCAATTAGCAGTATTTTGTGTTCGCTGTTTACCAGTTTAAGAATAATTTCTGCAACTCGGTTCAGGGCATCTCCAAATAATGAGAGAGGTAAACGTTTTTCTCCTTTTCTTCTCAAGTATAGTGTTGGTTCCCCAATATAAAAACTCTCTACTGATTCGATCGCCGGATCGATAACTTGAAAAGCTTTCAAGACTTCGCTATCTTTGTCATTTAAACGGGCGTTATCGTATGCTACTGTGAGTTCTCTCCCTGAAATCCTGGTAAACGATGGAATGATTGGTACTTTGCCAGTAGTAGAAGTATCATAACTCATTAAATGTGTCGCAGGAACCTTTTTTGATGACAAGGCAGATCGATTTTCGTTCCTCATAAACTCAATAACTATACTAGATTTAACTGAATTAATTTCTAATTTAATTTCTACTCGATCCGTGTTGTTGTAGTCTTTTCCAATAATTACTATAGATGTATCTTTTTTTAGTGCGTAAAATAAGTTATCCCAGGCTCTATCTGGCATAGCTTGTACAGCTTTTGATGACTCTCTTCTTAACTCTTTTAGGATTGCTAGACTGCTAGCGTGTGGAGCAATATTGAGAAAAATTGCTTCTAGCAATGCTGTCTTGCCAGCATTGTTTTTGCCGCCGATTAAATTGACTCTTTCAAACCCAGAAATTTTGATTTGCTCAAAACACCTAAAATTTTGGATTTCTATTTCTTTAAGCATTACCGATCCTTTTGAATTGATATAAATTATCTGCGTTAATCTGTGTTTATCTGCCTGTATCTGCGGTTTAAAAAAGAGAATTTGTTAACCGCAGATGACAATGGATTAACGCGGATTCACGCAGAGGTCGAGAAAAGAGATAAATTGAGGTGCTACTCGATCGCGCGCTAGGCTCAATAACGCAGATGGTGGCATGAAGATATCGACTAACCCGCAAGTCCGCCGTTCGTTTCAAACCCCCGTCTCATAGCGAAAGTCCTCTCAAAGAG
>NZ_JAUBOJ010000648.1:0-2040 GCF_036700185.1 Microcoleus sp. BM001215392
AACTGCCAACTGCCAACTGCCAACTGCCAACTGCCAACTGCCAACTGCCAACTGTCAACAGACTAATTTGGAGTAAATATCATGGTTTCACAACATGGCAAAGAATTAAGCACCTCGACCGATGAGATAGCTGAAGTCTATGGGGGCGTTGCTTTAAGGCAAGAAAACGAAGCCAGAAAAACAGACCGCTCTTTAGAAGTAGTTGAATCCAAAAATCGCTCTTCTAAAACTAATGACTATATCTATCCGGTCAAGTTCCGGCAGCCTGATGCTGATAATTGGTCTACTTCTTTGCACTCGGTACTAGACCAACCGCCAGTATCTTTTCCTCAGCGCTTGATATTAGGAGGAGTGGTTTTTTCCCTAGCTTTTGGAGCGTGGGCAACTTTGGGAAAAATAGATCAAGTCGGCCACGCTCAGGGTAAATTAGTTCCCAAAGGTGATGTTTACAAAATTCATCCGACGGAGCCGGGAAAAATTATTAACCTCGCGATTAAAGAAGGTCAAAAGGTGAAAGCTGGACAGTTATTGGCGGAATTAGACCCGGAAAATGCTTCGAGCGAGGTGGAGCGTCTCGATAAAATTCTGGACGCTTATCAGATTCAATTGGTGCAGCAAATTAGTTCGATCGAGAGAACTCGACTGGAAGCTCAGGCGAGCCAAGCTATTGCTGCTGCGGACAAACGGGGGGCTCAAGCTGCGATCGACAGATCTCGCGCTACACTCGCCACCACGCAGTCTCAAATCGAGCAATTACACGCAGATGTAGTGTCTCAGAAAGTGCGGCAGGAACAGATCAAACCTCTGTCCGAGCAAGCACAAAATCTGTTGTCGCAACTGAAAACAGATATCACTTCTGGCGAGGCGAGGCGCGATCGCGTGAAACCCCTGCAAAATAAGAGTCAAGATTTGCTGGCACAATTGCAAGCAAAAGTGGCGGCCCACAAAGAGCGGATCGGGCGGCTCAAACCTTTGGTAGATGAAGGGGCGCTGTCGAAAGATGTATTGTTTCAAGCTGAAGATGCTCTGCGGGAAAGCGAAAATGCCGTCATTAGAAGCCAGTTGGGGGAGAAAACTCAGGCTGACGATCGAGTATTTGAGGTCGAGCAAACCGTGCGGGACAAACAAAGTGCTGCGATCAGGAGTCAACTGTCTGAGGCGACTCAGGTTAAAGAAAGGCTGTTTGAAGTCGAGCAAGGTTTGCGCGATCGCACCAGCTCGATCGGCAAAATGCAAGGCCAATTAACCGAACAACTCGCAGAAGTCGATCGACTGCAAGCCGAAGCCGCCAGCAAACAAGCAGCAGCGCGCCAAATGCAGTTAGAAAAACAGCAAAAAATTCAGCAGTTGGAAATGGAATTAAACCAAGTCAAATCCAAAATTGCCGAAACCCAAACCCTGCTCGCTCAAGCCAAAAACAAGCTCAAACAAAGATTTCTCTACGCACCAGTCAGCGGAGTAATTTCCGCGCTCAACATTCACAACACCGGCGAAGTCGTGCAACCGGGTCAAACTATTGCAGAAATGACCCCAAATCAGGCTCCGCTAGTGCTCGAAGTCAGTTTACCGAACCGAGAAGCGGGATTTGTCAAAATCGGAATGCCGGTACAAGTCAAATTCGATGCTTTTCCCTATCAAAATTACGGCGTAATGCCGGGAAAAGTTGTATCGATTTCGCCAGATGCCAAAACCGACGAGCGATTGGGTGTTGTTTACCGGGTGGAAGTGAGTATCGATCGAGACTCAGTGAAAGCCAACAATCAAACCTGGAAACTCAAAGCTGGCCAGACAGCTACGGCTGAAATTGTCATCCGCCAGCGATCGATCGCCGACATTTTGCTCGATCCGCTCAAGCAACTACAAAAAGGCGGCATGAGTTTGTAATCATTAGTCATTAGTCATTAGTCATTAGTCATTAGTCATGTTTTGCTGTCCCCGAAGAGCGAACAGCATTAGTCATTAGTGATTAGTCATTAGTTATGAATCAGTCAACAGTCAACAGTCAACAGTCAACAGTCAACAGTCAACAGTCAACAGTCA
>NZ_JAUBOJ010000649.1:0-2032 GCF_036700185.1 Microcoleus sp. BM001215392
CAGATAAGTTATTAGTTATCATCCCATATTGACTGCGGTCATGCTTCGCCCCTACGGATATATTTGCCTTGCACCAGATGCACCCAAGCCAGGTGCGTCGCTCGCTCGATTGTCGATTTTTCTTGAGAAATTTTCAATGGCGACGCACCCTACAGCTACTATGAGCTCGCGATCCTCAAAAATGTTGGAACAAGCCTGATTGCTCTCGTCTTTTCAAGCCTTCAGCAAAGCTTTAGATGCCGATTCCCCAGCGATTCGGAGTTGCCTCCTCAATTGCAGGTTCAGCAGCACCAACACAGTCCACTGGCCGAGAATCGAGGGCAAAATAGTATATATTGACTCGCTCCAGGCGTATGAAGATCCAAAGATGGGAAATACTAAAGACAGCCACATGAAAGGAGCTTTTGCTGGGTAGAGGGAAAGCACAGACAAAATAATTGGTGGTAAAAAGATCGCGCCTCCGACTGTACAAGTCGCCCAAACTGCCTGATTTCGGATTTTTGCGAACATGAATAGCTGAGTGAGGGCCGCGTAAATCAGGATGAGATTGATAAAGGCGATCGTGGCGGGAAAAGCATTGGGATTCACCAGCAGCCAAGGTGTTAAAATCACTGTGGAACTGAGGAGATTGATTGCCATTGCAATTAATGCGGGACTTTTTTCGCTCCAAATCAGATCGAGAATGGGGTATTTGCGCCACAACTTCTGACTGCTAGTGGGAACTATTTGTCTGCGATACCTCGCCCAATCATACAAGGCTTGTCTTTCCGGGGTTAAAGCCGCAATCAAAGCTAAAAAAACCATCAAATTTGGGATCGACAAACAGACGATCTCATCAAGGGAGTATTTATTTGATTGGAGTGCAAATCCTAAAATTATTGACTGATAGCAAATCACCAGCAAATAACTTTGTCGCTTGCTCAAAACAGTGGCGGTGGGGTGGGGAAAGCGACGCTGCCATCCCTGGTATATCCAGTAGGTTGCTACTGCACAAATCAAGAAAGATAAGGCGGTAGAAGACACAAAATTTTTGGCGATCGGCAAATGAAACCATTCCACACTATCGAACTCTCCAATTAACCAGTTAAGGTGAGAATGGGATGACTCATTAACTTGATAAGCTATTTGTTTCAAGACAGCAGCCGGAGACAAAAATGCTAACAAGTCCGCAGCGTTGCCGACGGATGGTGCATTAAAAGCTGTGGTTATAAAACCCAAAACCGCAGCGCTAGCCAGCCAAGGTTGAAACCCTCCCAACCAACTGGTTGTTAAGCCAAATAGCATTGCGCCGCTGTAAAATAAAGCACAGCTAGCTAGCATTGCTATGTCGAAACATACAATGTGGTGCAGAGGTATTTGAGCTGCTAATCCGCTGTACAGGTGCAGCGGTACAGCCAGAATTGCTGCCAGATACAGTAAAATTGGGACGCCGAGAATTTTGCCGAGAAAAATTGTGGTGGCCGACTGGGGGCTGAGGCGAATAAAGTTGAGCGTACCTCGGCGTTCCTCTTTGTCTAAGTCGCCGACAAGCATATAAGTGCCGGCTACTAAAAGTGCGATCGCACTAAATATGCTCAGGTAAACGAATATTTCTAGCCACCAAGAGGGCCAGTTAATGATGAAATTTCCTGCCGCATCTTGGATACACTTGATTGCATCACCTTTGGCCTTGCCATCAAATCCAGTGCAGAATCTGTGATGAATGGGGTACTTGTAATCGCTGGTACCAGGCGCAACGGGTATCTGCCTGCTCCACGACAAAACCAGCATTAGTTGACTGCTGAGGGAAAGGACGCTGGCGATCGCAATATGACCGATTTTCAGCCGGCCTTTAAGTTCTCGAAATAACTGGGAATTCCAGTTACCAATTGTGTCTAGCAAGTTGAGAGTCATAGGTAATTGTTTTGAGTTGTGAGTGAAAAATTGGCAATCGGGAGATTTATTTAATAGTCTTGAACTGGGTGAATCTGGCGCAAGGCAAATATGTTTGTAGGGGCGAAGCATGACCGCAGTCAATATGGGATTATAACTA
>NZ_JAUBOJ010000650.1:0-2017 GCF_036700185.1 Microcoleus sp. BM001215392
TGTAAAACATTGAAGGAAGAAGGAAGTTCGGCAACGGATTATGTAACGGATGTAAAATATTGAAGGAAGAAGGAAGAAGGAAGAATTTAGGCCTGCTACCAGGGAATGTCATCATCTTCTCCCCATTTTGCGGGTGATTCTGCTGCTTTTTTTGTTGTCTTGAGAATGTCATCATCTTCTCCCCATTTTGCGGGTGTTTCTGCTGCTTTTTTTGTTGTCTCTCGGTTGACTCCGTAAATTGGTGTTGGTTTGACTGTTTCTAATTTCGGATATTCTGCTGCTGGTGGTTCTATTTGTTGTATTTTTGGTTGGGGTTTGTGAACTTGCATTCCGCCTCGGCGGCGCTGGGATGTTCTTTCTTCGGTGGTGTCTTCGGTGACGACTTCGTAGAGAATTGCTAACTTGTTTGCATCGCTGCTTTTGCGGAGAACTCTACCTAATCTCTGGATGTATTCGCGTTCGCTTCCTGTACCTGACAGTATAATAGCAATTCTGGCGTCTGGTACGTCTACTCCTTCGTTTAGTACGTGGGAGGCGACTAGGGTTTTGTATTCGCCGCTGCGAAATTTATCGAGGATTTCGTGTCTTTCTTTGACTGGGGTTTGGTGGGTGATTGTGGGGATGAGAAATTCTTGGGAAATTCGGTAGACTGTGGCGTTGTCTCCGGTGAAGATTAGGGTGCGCTGTGGAGAGTGTTCGGCTAGAATCTGAGCTAATATTCGCAGTTTTCCTTCGGTACAAAGGGCGATTTCTTTGGCTTGGCGGTGGGCAATCATGGCGCGCCTTCCTAAGGGCGATCGCGCGCTGGCCATGATAAACTGTTTCCATCCTTCGAGGCTGGATATTTTGATGTTGGACTGTTTGAGGAAGTCGTTGCGAATGTTCATGGCTTCGCTGTAGCGATCGGTTTCTTCTTTTGACAGTTTGACCATTATTTGCACTATTTTATGGTCTGCTAAGGCGTCGCCTGCTAAATCTTCTGGTTTTTTGCTATATACTGTCGGGCCGATGAGGAAATGTAAGTCGCTGTGCCGTCCGTCTGTGCGATCGGGTGTGGCTGTCAATCCGAGTCGATAAGGCGCGATCGCATATTCGGATATTACTCGATAAAAGTCGGTGGGTAAATGGTGGCATTCGTCAAAAACTAGCAAGCCGTATTTATTTCCCAAGGTTTCGGCGTGAATGCTGGCGCTGTCGTAGGTTGCTACTAAAATTGGGGTTTTGTCCCGCGAACCTCCGCCCAACAATCCAATTTCGATTTCGGGAAAAGCTGCTTTTAAATTAGCGTACCACTGGTGCATTAAGTCGAGAGTTGGTACTACTACTAATGTACTGCGACCTGTGACTTGCATGGCTAATTGGGCCAAGTAAGTTTTGCCGGAAGCGGTGGGGAGGATGACTACTCCTTGACTTCCTGCTTCTTGCCAAGCTGCGAGGGCTTCTGATTGATGCTGATAAGGCTGCATTTCGACGCTGGGTACGAGTTCGAGTAGTTCGTATCCCCGGGCTTCGTCGGTGAAGTTGGTGCAGTCGGCTTGGAGAGATTCTACCAGCGGGCGGTAGTGAATGGCGCGAATGCGAAATTTTTCCACGCGATCGTCCCACGTGGCAAAGTCCGCCCAGTCTCTGCCTTTGGGCGGCGGGTGCAGCAATAGCGTTCCGCGATCGAATGTTAGTGTAGGTATGCGTGGCATTTGTTTTGAGACGCGCTGAGTGCAAGCCTGTTAAATTATAGGCGATCGATAAAATATATTGACAGCAGATTCTCCATAAGTTAGTTTTTTTTTAAGCTAAATCTACAGAACCACAATCTACTTTAGACTGTTACAGGTGGTTTGTTTGAATTTTTACCATTTTCTTAGCAGATAAGTTTGCCACACTGTCAAAAGTTTGCAGTCAGGACTTTAGTCCTTGCTGCTGAGTTGGTAATAAAGGACTTCAGTCCTTACTACAAACCAGTTTTTATTAGACTTGAATTGCAAAAATCGGAAAACACCCTGAAATTATCTGCGTTTAT
>NZ_JAUBOJ010000651.1:0-2014 GCF_036700185.1 Microcoleus sp. BM001215392
ACTCTTAGTCCGCGCAGGCGGACATTGTTTGTGTAGACGCGATTTCCAATCGCCGGGTTCCAATCGCCCCATTGTTTTGTAATTTTCTACTTTTCGTCTCCCAAATAAGCCTCAATTACCGCCGGATTGTTCCTCACAATCGCAGGTTCACCCAAAGCAATCATTTGACCAAAATGCAATACAGCAATTCGATCGCACAATCCCATCACTAGCGGTACGTGATGCTCGATCAATATTACAGTTAAATTGAATTGTGCGCGCACTTCCCGGATGAAATCACTTAACTTGTGCTTTTCTGCAGGATTCATCCCCGCCGCTGGTTCATCTAGCAGCAAGATTGTCGGTTCTAGGGCTAAGGCGCGGGCGATTTCTAGGCGCCTCTGATCGCCGTAGGGTAGGTTTTTGGCTTGTTCGCCCGCGCGATCGCCCAAACCGACCAAATCCAACAATTCCAGGGCTTTTCGCTGGGTTTGGCGCTCCATTGCGTTAGATTCTGGTAAGCCGAAAATCCCCGATAGTAGCGATAATACCGGATTTGGCGATCGACTGTGGATGTGTCGGGCGATCGCCACATTCTCCAACACAGAAAGATCCCCAAACAATCTAATATTTTGAAATGTTCTAGCAATCCCTTTATTCGCAATTTGATAGGGTTTAAGTTGGGAAATATCCTCGTTTTGATAAATCAATTTACCGCTGTTGCTGGGTATCAGTCCCGTCATCAAATTAAATAGAGTAGTCTTGCCCGCGCCGTTAGGGCCGATCAGTCCAAATATCTCGTTTTTTTCAACTGTAAAAGATACGTCGTTTACGGCAATCAAACCGCCAAAGCGGCGAGTTAATCCTTTGGCGGCTAAAACCGGATTGGTTTTTGAGAGGGTAAGGGGTTCGGAAATCATAAACAAATGATACAATATAAGATATCTAATTATGCCTTAAATTATGGATGCTCAAAAACTCTTAGAACGAATCACTGTAAATCCCCAAATATTTAACGGAAAACCGATTATTCGGGGTCGCCGTCTGGCAGTTGAGCACATTCTAGGAATGTTAGCCGCTGGCGACACTCCTGAAACGATTCTCGAAGGCTATTCCTGGTTAGAAAGAGAAGATATTCAGGCTTGTCTAGTTTATGCTCATCGAATGGTTAGTCACGAGCGAGTCGAACCGCTATTGGTGGAAGCGGGCAAATGAAAGCAGAGGAAATTCAAGCAAAAGTTAGCCAAAATCTGTATGTTTACACAGCTCATGGAGATATCGAGCGTCAGGCTGATGGCTTAACATTTACTCAGGTTGAGGAAGCTTTACTCAACGGAGAGATCCTTGAGCAATATCCTAACACTGGTCGAGGTGAAAGTTGTTTAATATTAGGTTATGCAGGTGAAATTCCTATTCATATAGTCTGTGGTTGGCGCGGTGAAAAAGTAGCAATTGTAACTGTATATATTCCCAGTCTCCCCAATTTTATTAACCCTAGAACTAGAGGATAGACCCATGCGAGAAATTCAATGCAATACCTGTGGTAGCAACCGCTATGAGGAACGTAAAATCAATTACCTTTACAGTTATCAAGGTAAATACTTGCTAGTTCCTAACACGCCTGTAGAGATTTGTCTGGATTGTGGCATGATTTATTATGATGCAGCAGTTCTTAAAGAAATTGAGCGCCGTTTCTTTGCTATTCACCAGCATAATGAAATGCCGGATTCATATATTCAAATTCCCAGCAAGAGTTACACGTAAATAATTGTTTTTTAAGGGAAGAACCGGAATGTTCTTTAAGTCCCGCTTTTAAAGCAGGATTTAGGGCGATCGATTTCACCGCTGACAAGCACAAATTTAGATCGCCCGGACTCTGGAAACCAATTTGATGAGAATTTAGATACAATAATTCAAATGGCTGAGACGGCTCATCAAATACAAGGATTCTGGCCCATGACGAAGCACTACCGAAAAAGATTAGTTGCCGTAATTGCCCTCTCGTTTCTATCTTTCACATCGCCTTTCCTGTTGA
>NZ_JAUBOJ010000652.1:0-2005 GCF_036700185.1 Microcoleus sp. BM001215392
TCTGACATCTGCGGTTTCTGTATCAATCAAAGACTTATGCAATTCAAGTCTAATGTTGTATCGATGAAACCACTAAACCTTTAGTTTGGCTGCATGGTGAGGTCAAAACGCCTCCCTTTAGTCAAGAAGCACGAATAGAGGCCGGTGTATTGCTCAGACGTTTGCAGCAGGGTGAGAACCTCGAACTACCGCACTCAAGACCGATGCCGAGTATTGGGACAGATTGCCATGAACTGCGAATTCGGGATGCGAACAAAAATTGGCGAATTATTTACCGCATTGATGACGATGCAATTTTGATTCTTGAGGTGTTTAACAAAACGACCAGAGCAACACAAACTAGCGTTATTGACGTTTGCAAAAAACGATTCAGCAAGTATGAACAGGACACACAAGATTAACCCTATGGAAAAGACAAAAAGAAAACGATTAGAAGAAAAAGGCTGGAAAATTGGGACTGTTTCACAGTTTTTAGATATCACTCCCGAAGAAACTGCACTTATTGAAATCAAACTTGCTCTCAGCCGTCACTTGAAAGAGCGACGACAACAATCAATGACCCAAACAGAATTGGCAGAAAAATTGCATTCAAGCCAACCTCGGATTGCCAAAGCCGAGAATGGTGATGCTTCAGTTTCTATTGAACTGCTAATTCGAGCGATGTTAGCGACAGGTGCAACTCCTCAAGAAATTGGACAAGTCATTGCACAAGCAGGGTAAATCTGAGTAAAGTTGTAGGGTGCGTCGCCACCAACCATTCCAAAGAGCGATCGACAATCTATTAGCGACGCACCAGAAAGTCGATCGATTGAGAGTTGAGAGTTGATAGTTGATAGTTGACAATTACCACTTACCAATTACAATCTAATATTTCAGTCTTTACCTTTACTTCCCTTTTTTGATAAGGGCATCACGGACGGAATACCATATCTTCTGGTTTGTACTTGAGTTTGAGTTTGTCTCCACTTACTTCTATAGCTGTAGACAACTTAATGTATCTGCGATCGGGGATTGTGAACAGGCGATCGGTACCTTGCGCTAGAGATTTAACAAATTCTTGCACAGTTTGATTTTTATTAGATGGGCGGCGGTAGAATGTTTCCAGCCTCCGCCACAGTTTAGGAAAAATTGGCGGTAATTCGGCAAGATTCACGGGCGGTTTGATGGTAACTCCTTTGTTAGAAGCATCATTTGACCAGATTCCTTTATCTGCTTTTCTAGCAGCCTTCACAGCTTCAGTCATGACATCCCGCAGTTCTTGATAGAGGGTTTCATAGAACATTGGATACAGCAACCCCTCTGCAAGGAGTTGGTAATTGATACTTTGCTGGAGTAAATCGGACTCCAAGAAAATAGGAGTGCCATCTGCTTGGGGAGAATCGCCCGCAAACGCAAAACAAACAGGCCTGCCATTTTTGTCAGCCTGGCCGGACAAGATATATCCCGGCAATCCGTTTTTATTGCCGCCCAATAGTTCAATATTGCGGGCAGTAGCATCCGATGAAAAAGGTTTTTTTGCTGTTTTTTCCATGGCGTCAACAGCTTCATATCGAAGTTGGACTTCTCCTCCTGGTTTAATCTCAACTCGTCCTTCGAGTTGGTCAAATAGGGTATCATCATCTGCCAGAAATCTCACCGAGTCACCATCTGGTAAACCGCTGGTAGGATTGAAGACACCTTTAATAGTTATAAATGACATGATTCAAACCTCCCGATCGCTATTCGTATTGCAGGGACTTTACTATAATAAACTAGAGGCAGCTTCGATTAATGCACGTTCGATCGGGACATATCGGAAATTCGGGTTAAATATTTCCTCGATCGTTCGGCGATTGAAATCTCTTTGTAATCCGCCTTAACTCAAAGAATAAACCACCTCGATCGCCCTGCCGGTGAGAAAAAGTGACAATCTTTTGTAAACTTGCGTAAATTCCCCGATCGCCCTGCCGATGAGAAAAAGTGACCAGTGTAAAGTTCTGTAAATGCGTAAATTGTCGAATTAGGG
>NZ_JAUBOJ010000653.1:0-1999 GCF_036700185.1 Microcoleus sp. BM001215392
CTTTGAGTCTGCGGAGGCAGACATTGTTTGTATAGCAGCGGTTTCAACCGCCGATTATTTAATTTTCCCGTGCATAAAACCCTAAATGATTGGAAATTGGCCGCTGCTGCATCGGCATTTTGTTTTGAATCGGAGCATTCAATAGTTTCGCTCCTGAGAGTGATGCGACGGCCAAAGTTACCGAGCCGCCGCCGTCCAAATTTAGGACTGTATCGGCTCCTAACTGCATCGAAATCTCTGTTATTTCGCTCAACTTCAGCCCTTCACTGTACATCCTTTGCTTGCCGTCTGCTACAATTAACCACAGTTTTTCACCTGTGAAGTCGATCGCCACAACTGTTCGCGGATAAGGTTTATCTTCCTTGATTTTTTCCTGACTTTGTGCTACGGCTTTGCCATTTTTCACTAGCACGGTATCTCCCGCAACTGCGTGGGCTGTTCCCTGAGGACAAGTGCCGTTTTCGATTATTTTGGCGCGGTTGTTGCTGTCAAAACAAAGGGCGGGAAAGTGTGATTCTGGTTGAGAGTAAGCTTGGCTTTGAGAAATCGCGTGTCCGACGTTATTTACTCGATCGCCACTGCGGGGATAATAATTCCAAGGTGCTTCCTCAACGCAGGGATAAAAGAAATTGGCGTTGACTGCGAATTGCAATTTAAATTCTTTGAGGAATTCAGTAGCGGTGCGGGCGTTGGTTTCGGTTAAATCGGCTGTGGCGGTTCCGGGTGTGACAAAAATTCCAATTCCTGGCGCTTTGAGGTCGATGCTAACAGTGTGAATGATTGCGGGACGCGGATTAGAACGAAATTCCCGTCGGTAGGCGATTCCTTGAAATAACGATCGCACTTCGTTGGTTTGTGCTGGACGCGAAAAGTAGGGAATGTTGTAGATTAGTATTGGTGCGAGCAAGATTCCGAAACCGAGAATGTGCGAAATGTGTTTGATTTTGAGCATAAATTTTAGTTTCGTTTTGTGATGGAGATTTTTTTAAGGAACCGCGAAGACGCAAAGGACGCGTTCGGCGAAGCCGTTCCCGAAGGGTAGGAAGATAAGAGAGGGAAGAGTAGAGAAATATGAATTATTCGGATGTCAATAATTTTAGCAATCAAGTTTTGTGTAATCGATCGTTCCGGGGACAAATTCTTAATGGTGCTGATTTCGGCGGTGCGGATGTTCGAGGCTGCAATTTTAGAAATGCTCAGTTGGCGGGTGCGAATTTTATTGGTGCTAAAATAGGGCTTTCGGGGCGACAGTTGGCTGTTTTTTGGCTTTGGGCGATCGCGATTTGTGTGATTGTGGGCGATGTTGTGACTCGACTGATTTTGGGAACCCAAGGACAGGTACCGGGTTCTCGCAGTTGGCCTTTTGTGCTGTTGCTGTACGGGGTTTTGAGCGCTGGTGGTATGGCTGGGGCGATCGCGCGCCAACAGCGGCTAACGTCAAAATTGGGTAGATTTGCCGGAGCAATTTCTGCTATTCTATCAGGGGCTTTGTTGGGATTTTTCTATGCTGGGACTGCAACTAACAATAATTCTCAAGCTGCTCTGGCTGGAATGGCGATCGGTGGCGTGTTAATGTTTGTTGTGAGTTCTCGGATACGCTATCAATTTGCTAAAATTGCGATCGTAGCGGCCGGAAGTGTTGCGACTTACGGAGCAGCTTTTTTATTTTCTGCAACTGCTAGTGCTTTTTTGAGCACTGATCAACTGTTTTTGGGTGCGTGTTTTGCCTTGGTGTCGCTGCTTTATCTTTGGTTTGCATTTGTCTCTTTCTCTGCTATTGTTTTAGAGATTGCAAAGGCTGAGGGTACTTCGTTTAGAGGGGCGAATCTCGCTGATGCTAAGTTTGATATCAATTACATTAATTTCCCATCTAAAAGTTAACAGATTAAATAATCTGAGTGAGATTGAATCAGAAATCGCGATCGCGCTTTTGGTCATTAAATGATATCGTTTCCGGTAGCATCGGAATTATATATTTGGATGGTATTAGTATCAATCA
>NZ_JAUBOJ010000654.1:0-1976 GCF_036700185.1 Microcoleus sp. BM001215392
TCGTTTATTTTACCAGATGCCGTCACTGAATTTTTTTTGACCTGAATCCTTACCTGCTGGGATTGGTTCCGCAAATTATGGCTGTCGTTTTGACCATGTTTGGGATGGCAGCCTGTTCGGCGACAGCTTCGGCTCCCACCCATACCTCGACTCAAGCTAGTGAACCCCAGAGCCAAGAGTTGAATCCAAATAATGCTGATGGCTACGTTGAGCGGGGTAATATCTGCCATGAAGAGGGGGAAAAAACGAATGCTATTGCTAATTTTTCTAAGGCGATTGAGCTGAATCCCAAATTAGCTGCTGCCTACGTCGGTAGGGGTAATATCTATTATGAGCAGGGTGAAAAAACGAAGGCTTTCAATGATTATTCTAAAGCGATTGAGCTAAATCCCAACTATGTTGATGCCTATTACAGTCGCGGTTTAGCTTACAACCACCAGGGGGAAAGAACGAAGGCTATTAATGATTTTTCTAAAGCGATTAATCTAAATCCCAACTATGCTGATGCCTATTACAGTCGGGGTATAGTATACGATGAACAAGGGAAAAAAACGAAGGCTCTCAATGATTTTTCTAAGGCGATTGAGCTAAATCCCAACTATGCTTATGCCTATTACAGTCGTGGTATAGTATACAATGACCAGGGTGAAAAAACGAAGTCTATTAATGATTTTTCTAAGGCAATAAATATTTATCCCAACTATGCTAATGCCTATTACAGTCGGGGTTTAGTATACGATGAACAAGGGGAAAAAACGAAGGCTCTCAATGATTTCTCCAAGACTATTGAGCTAAATCCAAACTTTGCTGATGTCTACTATAGTCGGGGTATAGTATACAATGACCAGGGTGAAAAAACGAAGGCTATCAATGATTATTCTAAGGCGATTGAGCTGAATCCAAACTATGCTCTTGCCTACGTCAATCGGGGTAATGCCTATTACGACAGGGGTGAAAAAATGAAGGCTATTGCTGATTATTCTCAGGCGATAGCTGTCGATCCAAACTTAGCTCTTGCCTACAACAATCGGGGTCGTGCATACCATAATCAGGGAGAAAAAAGGAAGGCTATTAATGATCTTTCTAAGGCGATTGAGCTGAATCCCAACTATGCTCTTGCTTACTACAATCTGGGTTTAGCTTACTCTGGTCTTGAAGACAAACAGAGTGCAATTCAAAATTATCAAAAAGCCGCTGATTTGTTTAAGCAAGAAGGGAAGATAAGTGAATACCAAAATACTGTCAGCCAAATTCAATACTTATCCGAAAAGTAGTGAAAAGCTTAGAAGGATTATGCTTTCAAATGACTCACCAACTGCTAAAAACTATCAATTCGATAAACTTTATACGATCGCCAGTGATTTCGATTTGCCGATCGCCCTTGATGATAAAATGGTGATTCCGACACGCAATCTTGGCCTTATTCCAGGACATCAGCTCAATCCCTCGCCACAGGAAACCATCTTTATCCCCAACTGCTGCTTAGTCTTCGAGGGAGTCAAAAAATCGGTTCGCGAACTCTGGCATTATGTTGCTGAATCGCCTGAATCGAGTCACTTCAAAGCTGTGGAACCTTCAACTTTGATTGTCGATGGCCCGTTTCCCGATATCACCGAACCAGTAGAGTCTTTTTTCATAGAAGGAGTAATGCTGGTTCCCCATGCTTGGGTTAGTTGGGAGATTGAAAGTGTGTCGTTTTATCTGGAATTGGATAGTACAAATCAAGCCGATTCAATTGAAAAAGAGTTGATTCAGGTGAATTAGATTAAATTTAAATTTTAGTGGTAAATTCCACATAAGACCAGACTCATTTTACCTCTTGCTTTTGCAACAACAATGCAGGCAGAGGTTCGCGATCGAAATCAAGTAATTCACCAGCCACAGGCAGCCATTCATCATTTAGTTCTTGACAAGAAACGGCTATAGCGATCCTAAATCATTTGCAAACAAATCTGGTTTCACTAATTGTGATTAAT
>NZ_JAUBOJ010000655.1:0-1953 GCF_036700185.1 Microcoleus sp. BM001215392
TTTGAAGCCTGAAGAAGCATGACCGCATATAAGTTATTAGTTATAATCTCATATTTACGGAGGTCATGCTTCGCCCCGGAGCGATATATTTTCTTGCGCCTCAGATGCACCCGGTTAATTTCTATTATTCTTCCCTCTTCCCTCTTCCCTCTTCCCTCTTCCTTCTTCCCTCTTCCTTCTTCCTTCATTTTATGTACACTAGACCCTTAGCCCGTTTGATCGAACAATTGCAGCGCTTACCCGGAGTCGGGCCAAAAACGGCACAGCGGCTGGCTTTGCATATTTTAAAGCGACCGGAAGAAGACGTGCTAGCCTTAGCTCAATCATTGATTGATGCCAAAAAACAAGTCGGTTTCTGCAAAGTATGCTTTCACTTATCCGCTGAACCTGTTTGCGAAATTTGCCGCAACACCAACCGCGACGCTTCTACTATTTGTGTGGTGTCAGAATCCCGGGATGTAATCGCCTTAGAAAAAACCCGGGAATATATCGGGAAATATCACGTTGTCGGCGGCGTGATCTCGCCGATGGATGGAATTGGCCCGGAACAATTGAACATTCAGCCATTAGTCCGCCGCGTCAGCCAGCAAAAGATTGCTGAAGTTATTATTGCCATTAGTCCTAGCGTGGAAGGCGAAACTACTACTCTTTATATCGGTCATTTATTGAAACCTTTTACCAAGGTTACGCGGATAGCTTTTGGTTTGCCGATGGGGGGAGATTTGGAATATGCTGATGAGGTAACTTTGGCTCGTGCTTTGGAAGGAAGGAGGGAGTTGGATTAGCTGAATTGAAAGAGAAGAGAAATGAACCGCGAAGACGCGAAGGACACTAAGGAAGATGGGAGAGAAGGAAGTGTGATTGCTTTATTGAGGCTCGCAATAACAATTTTGTAAAAAAGGTTAAACTGAATAAAGTTACTGAGACTGAAAAATATGACTCAATTCGATCGCCCTTTAAGCTACCCCACAACCCGCAAAGCCGAGCAAACAGACGATTACCACGGCGTCCAAGTATCCGACCCCTACAGGTGGCTGGAAGACCCGGATTCTGAGGAAACTCAAGCTTGGGTGGAAGCACAAAATCAAGTCACCTTTGGCTACCTCAGCCAAATTCCGGCGCGGGAAAAAATCAAACAGCGCCTGACTAAACTGTGGGATTACGAGAAATACGGCATACCTTTTAAACAGGGCGATCGCTATTTTTACTACAAGAATGACGGTCTGCAAAATCAATCCGTACTCTACACTTTAACATCTCTCGACGGTGAACCAAAAGTATTAATTGACCCGAATACTCTCTCAGAAGACGGAACCGTTGCTCTCGGCGGCATAGCTCTCAGCGAAGACGGTCAACTTATGGCCTACGGTTTGTCAATTTCTGGCTCGGATTGGCAGGAATGGAAAGTTCGCGATGTGGAAACTGGGGAAGATTTATCAGACCATTTAAAGTGGCTGAAATTCTCGGGTGCAGCTTGGACTCACGACGGGAAAGGTTTTTTTTACAGCCGCTACGATGAACCCAATGAAAAAACCAAACTCGAAGATGTTAACTATTACCAAAAGCTATTCTATCACAAGCTCGGCACTCCGCAATCTGAAGATGTCTTAATTTGCGATCGCCCTGACCAAAAAGAATGGGGATTTAGCGGTGGTGTTACGGAAGACGGCAAGTATTTGATTATATCAGTCTGGCTCGGCACTGACCCGCAAAACCTGATTTTTTACAAGGATTTAACCGCGCCGGAATCAAGCATTGTCGAACTGATTAACAAATTCGAGGCTGAGTACAGTTTCATTGATAACGAAGGCTCATTGTTCTGGTTTCAAACCGACTTGAATGCACCGCTGGGCCGCGTAATTGCGATCGACACCAACAACCCTCCTCCTTCGTCCCTAGCGGGCGCTGACACCCCCCCGGCGCCCCCCCCTACCAAGGGGGGGGTTCAGGGGG